>CALVJQ010000023.1 GCA_944332265.1 uncultured Bacilli bacterium | reverse complement strand
GAAATAAAAACAGTTGATGCAACTATCGCTGGTGAATTTGGCCGTGTAATGGAATGGGCTGATAAATATCGTAAACTAGGCGTAAGAACTAACGCTGATAATCCAACAGATACTAAAAAAGCTGTTGAACTAGGTGCTGAAGGAATCGGTCTATGCCGTACAGAACACATGTTCTTTGATGAAGAAAGAATACCTGCAATTAGAAAAATGATTTTATCTGATACAGTAGAAGAAAGAGAAAAAGCACTAGACGCTTTAATTCCATTCCAAAAAGGTGATTTCAAAGCTATGTACAAAGAACTAAAAGGATTGCCTATGACAGTTCGTTACTTAGATCCACCTCTACATGAATTCTTACCTACTGATGAAAAAGACATTAAAGCATTAGCTAAAGATATGGGTGTAACAGTAGAACGCCTAAAAGCTAAATGTGCAGAACTTCATGAATTCAATCCAATGATGGGTCATAGAGGATGCCGTTTAGCAGTAACATATCCAGAAATTGCTAAAATGCAAACTCGTGCTTTAATGGAAGCTGCTATAGAAGTAAAAGAAGAAGAAGGATATGATATTGTTCCTGAAATCATGATTCCATTAGTTGGTGAAGTAAAAGAATTAAAATTTGTTAAAGACGTAGTTGTTGAAACTGCTGAACAAGTTAAAAAAGAAAAGAATTCTGATATGGAATACCATATTGGTACAATGATTGAAATACCAAGAGCAGCTCTTACAGCTGACCAAATTGCTAAAGAAGCTGAATTCTTCTCATTTGGAACAAACGATCTAACTCAAATGACATTTGGTTTCTCAAGAGATGATGCTGGTAAATTCTTAAATGCATATTATGAAAATAAAATATATGAGCAAGATCCATTTGCTAAATTAGATCAAGTTGGTGTTGGTCAATTAGTAGAAATGGCTGCTAAAAAAGGTAAAGAAACAAGACCTAATATTAAATTAGGAATCTGTGGTGAACATGGTGGAGATCCATCAAGTGTTGAATTCTGCCATAATATCGGCTTAACTTATGTATCTTGTTCACCATTTAGAGTCCCAATTGCTCGTCTATCTGCTGCACAAGCCGCTATTAAAAGTAAGGGGTCACAAAAGTAATTTTTGGACTACAAACTAAAAAAAATCAAGACTAAAGAGACGTTTTATCGTACTTTAGTCTTTTTTTTGCTCTATGAGACAATTTCATAGAGGTAAAAATAATGTTCAATTTTTATACTTATCCAGAATTAAGAGACTTATCTCAAGGTTCTAGTTTAGAAAGTGATGATTCTAATGAAGTAAAAAAATTATTTTTAGAATTTGCAAAACAAATAAGAAAAAATCCTTTAAAAATAGAATTAAAAGTAGATGAAGAATTTGACATGAATTCTAATAGACTATTTTATGATGCTTCAGTTGAATATGTTAATCAATTAAATAAAGAGTTAGAAATATTAGAAATTGATGAGGATTTAATCGAAATACGAAAATATTAAAAAATAAAGAAAGTTAAAACTATAGATATTATTGCCCCTCTAACTTGATTGTTGTACCTGTTACATTAAATTATTGACTAAAGAAGGGATAAAAATTATACTTCTTTCTTTGATATTTTTAAAAACAATATTTTTATGATAAAATTATTTATGGTAGGTTTAGGAGTGATGTTATGAGTTTATATAGTTTAGTTAATTCCATTGTAAATTCGCAAAATGAAAATGAAGCAAATAAATTATTAATAGGAAGCAATATATTACTATTAAATAATAGAGAGTATTATAATGCAATAATATCTAATTTCATTCAAAAGAAAGAAACAATAATAAAAAAAGAAAATGGAAAATTAGTTTTTGATTTAAATAATACAAATGATATTTGGAATATTATCTTTATAAGTGAATATATAAAAGAAAATGATTTTTTGTATAAAACCTATAATAATCTACTATTAGAAATAGCCGATATAGAAAGTCGATTATCAATAATAAAGAATAAGCATAAAACTGCCAAATCAAAAGAAGAACATGCTAGTATAAATACAGAATATCAAAATCTAAATAATGTATTACAATCTAAAAAAAATCAAACAGAGAGTATGAGTGGAGTTTTATCAACATTTTATAATACTGATTGGGTAAATCTTATCAATACAAATAATAAGATTGAACAACTCCGAGAAATTGATATTTTAAAACAAGCTGTAAATATAATTCACAAAATAAGAAATAGTCTGGAACATGATAATTTAGATATTGATAAAGTAATTGAATTGGATAATGATAGTTTTAAAATATCAATACCAATAGAGTATTTAGATGGATTTAATAAAGGAAGAATAATAGCTAATAATGAAGATAGAATTATAGTAGAACGGACAAATTCAATAACCTTACCATTATTAAGTGAACTAAATTGCGATATAAATTCACTTCAAAGCATCTTCTATAATATTGAACCAGAATTTTTATCGCTACTTCTTGAAAAATACAATTATAATGTAAAAGATATATATAGATTGTCTATAGGTGTTTTAGAAAATAATCAAAAAACAAAAGAATTACTAAATAAAGGAGTAAGCATTGAAGTAATCGAAAAAATTCCATATATAATTACTGATCCATTTATAAGCGTGCAAGACATTGTTAAAATGGTAAACTATTTAGAACAAGAAAATTTATTAGATAAAATAAGCAAAATCAATCCGTTAGCTTTTAGAAATGTTGACATTTTAGATTTGTATTTAAAAAATGGTATTGATTTAGATATTATTAATAGTTTTGATATTGCATCTTTTGTAAATCCTTTATATGCAATATCATTGCTTGAAAAAGTTAATTTGTTAAAAGAAAATGGTATAGAATTTTCAAAATTAATAAAAAGATTTTCTAACAAAAGAGATGCTAATATAATTGATTTTAACTATGCTGAAGAAATTGTTGAATTTGTAAATAGATTAAAAGAAAATAATATACCAATTGAAGTATTGTATGATGAAAATTTATTAAAAACAGAATTATTTAAAGATAGTGAAAGATTTAAGAAAATAATTTTTAATGGTTTAGAGATATGGGCTCCATTAATTAGACCTATATATTGGTTTATAGTATCTTCTGATGGTAAAAATTTTGATACAAATAAATGGATAGTAGATGAATTAGTTAAGAATGGAATTAAATATGAAGAAATAGGTATTTATGGTAATAATTTCGAAAAGTTAAAAACTGTATTGATTAAGAATAATTTATATCCAATGAACTCGGAAAATAATAAGGTTTATATATTGTTAGAATTCTTACGAGTGATGGAAGAATTGGAAAAAAATGGTGTTTTTTATGAAAATGTATCAATATTTGAAAACATAACTTATTTAGTCAATAATGGGGTGAACATTCAAGAGATAGATTCAATATCTATAGATGCAATAGCAAATGCAAAGAAAACAATGTATTTTATTGGACAAAATATTTCTTTTGAGGAAATAAAAAAGATTCCTGTCTCTGGTTATAGTTATATAGAAGAAACGATAGAATTAATTAAGTTTTTAAAAGAAAATAATTTATCGTTTGAAATGTTAAATGATGACTTATGGAAAAATCCAATAAATACAATTAATTTATTAAAAGTAATTCCAAAAGATAAAATGAATATTGTCAAAAGGCTATCTGAACTATCGATCAATGATATTGATAAAACAATTCAAATAGTCAATAAACTTATAGAATATAATATTGATATTGACACAGTATCATCGAATTTTATAGAAGGAGCAGACGATTCTATATCTTTTATTAAATGGTTAGAAACAAAAAAATATGATATGAAAATTTTGGAAAAGTTACCTTCTTATGCTTTCTTTAGATTTAATGAAACGGACTATATAAATACAGAATACTATTCTAAGACTTCGTTTAAAAAATATGAAAATCTACCTGATAATGGAGAAAGTTATTTGGAACAAGCAGAGAAATTGGTAGAGTGCTTAATCAATAATGGGTATACAATTGATAAAGAATTACCCAAAAAGGTTTTCAGCGTTCCTAATGTTAAAAATCAAAATATTGAATATTTATTAAAACTAGTTAGTTATGAATATAAAAAATTAGATGAATTTCCAGAAGAATTTTATACATGTAATTTTGAAATATTGGAAAATATGTGCAAAAACTATAATTATAATTTATGTAAAAGCATTTTTGGAATAGGAAATTCTAAATTAATATCAGCATTAATCTATGGAAATTCTGTATTTAGCCAATATCAAAAGGAAAAACATGATGATTTATTGATTGATATTGATCCAATTACAATTATTCATGCAGGTTTTAATACAAGTTTAATGTATAAGAATAATATTAATGAATGGAATCAAGAAACGTATTTAACAAGATTTATAAGTAATGAAAATGAACAACCACGTGATAATACTGAAATAAAAAAATATATATTAGATAAATTTAGAAATGCATGCGCTCATTTTAGGTTTAAACCAGTATTAGATAATCAAGGAAATATAGTTGAAGATAAAATTTATATTTATGATAAATATGATGAGAGTAATGAAACAAATTTTGATATTATTTTAGACATAAGAGATTTTGTTGAAATAACTCGTCAAGTAGAAAAAGGTTTACTTCAAAAGAAGGATGAAGATTTCATTATTGATGAAGAAAATAGATTTAAAAAAAGATAGAAGAAATATATTAACTTAATGAAAATTAAAGTTTAATTATATATTTAATAAAGTTGCCCCTCTAACTTGATTGTCCTACAAGCTGCAATTAAGAGTAAATAATATTTTAATTGATTAAAGTAAAAGCTAAGATTTTATTCTTAGCTTTTTATATTTGTATTAGAAATAAATTCATTTACTTTAAGTTGTTTATTATTAAATAGTAAATTTAGTTTTATAATAAGTCTTATCGTATAAAAACTAAAATATTCATAACGAACTGAACTATTTACTATAATATCAGTAAATTAATATATTTTATCTTATTATTTTGTAGTATAATTAAATCGGCGATGCGAAAATGAAGGTAAATTTGGAACTTAAAAATTATATAGAAAACAATATATTTCCTGAATACGATAAAAATGAGCCGGCTCATGCTATTGATCATATTCAATATGTAATTAGTAGGAGTTTTGATTTAGTAAATGAAAATCAACTAGATGTTAATTTAGATATGGTCTATACAATTGCTGCTTACCATGATATAGGACATCATATTGATTCTAAGAATCATGAAATAATATCTGCTGATATTATGTTTCAAGATGAAAACTTAAAAAGATTTTTTTCTGATGAAGAAAGAATCGTAATTAAACAAGCGATTGAAGATCATAGAGCTTCTGCAAAAGATGATCCCAGAAGTATTTATGGAAAAATTGTATCTTCTGCAGATAGAAATAATACTGTAGAGAAATGTTTAAGAAGAACATATACTTATGGAAAGAAATTAGATCCTACCGCTACAGATGAGGACTTATTTTTAAGAGCTTATGATGTTTTATTGAAAAAATTTGGGGAAAATGGTTATGCAAAATTTTATTTTAAAGATGCGTTATATGAATCTTTTTTAAAAGAACTAAGAGAATTATTGAAAGATAAAGAAAAATTTATTGAAACACAAAAACAATATATAAATCAATTAAAGAAAGAACAAAAAATATAAGACTTGCTTTTAGCGAGTTTTTTACTATTTATGATACATCCATATATATGGATTTTTATCCGACTGTTTAAAGTATAGAATTAATGAGTATATTGATTGTGATACTAATCTTAATCTAATAAACTTTTTTATTAGCTAAATAAAAATAAATACTACGATGATGACTGCTATCGGAAATGACTCATGTTAAAAATGCAAAAATTTTATAAAATTAAGATAATATTTCTTAGTTTTTATTTTACTAAATAATGCTATAATAAAATAGAAAGAACGGGATAATATGTTTAAAATAGCTAAGTTAGAAAATGTTAAAAATGAAAAAATAAATATCGAAATTATTAATCATTCACATTGTTCTTTTAAAGACGGAAAAAAAGAAAAAGAAGATAACATAAAAGCTTTATCTTTTACGATATCAGGAGATAATTATTCACTTTCCTTCACATTAAATTGTAGTATCAATAAATTATTAGAACTTCCTCAATATGAAACAATTAATTTTAACGATTTCCTATTAGGAGGCGAAACTTGGCTTAATATAAATGGTTTAAATGGTGTAGAACCAGAAATAAATATAAAAATCACCAGATATATAAAAAATAAATATATAATGAATGCCTTTTTCTACACTGAATATAGCTATGATGATAATGTCTATAGTGGTATAATCGAATTTACTTTTAACTTAGATGATTATCTAACTAACTAAATAAGATTCTAATATAAATAATTGATATAAGTTAAAATATATATTATAATTAACTAAGAATAAAAGGTGATAATATGTTAAAAGCAATATGTTTAGGAAGAGTGTGTTACGAAATTAATCTACCAGTTGAAAAAATGCCAGAAGAAGGATCAACTACTGAATTTTTTGAAAAAAAAGGAGGTATTGGTGGTAGTATAGGAACGGTTGCCATGTGTTTAACAAAATGGGGAATCAATACTGCTTTAACTTGTGTTCTTGGAAATGATATCAATGGTCAACGTATTAGAAAATACTTAGATAAAGCTCATATCGATACCCGATATATTGAACCATCTTTCGATAATGATACAACTATATCAGTAATACAAATAAACACTGTAACCAAAAAACAAACTATTTTTAATTTATCAGACAAATATATAAGTCTTAAAAAATGCGACTTTGATTTTACACCAGATATAATATGTGTTGATGGCTATGATTCAGTTCAAGCAAAAAACTTACTAGAACGTTTCCCAAATTGCCCATCAGTACTAGATGCAAGCTTAGCAACAACCCCAGTTATGGAATTAGTAAGAAAAGCTAAATATGCTATTTGTACCAAAGAGTTTGCTGAAATAGCTAGTCGTCAAAAGATAGATTTTCAAAATATGTCAACTCTAGTCTCAGTTTACCAAACTTTAAAGAAAAAATACTTAAAAACAGAATTCGTTATTACATTAGGAGAAAAAGGAGCCTTATATTGTATAAACAATCAAATCAAAATAAGTCCATCTCTAAAAGTAGATGTTAAAGACACTCACTCTTGTAATGCTATCTTTCGTGCTGCTTTCGCTCATACTATAGCTAATGGGGGAGATATTGAAAAAGCAGTAAAAATTGGTTGTATCGCAGCAGGATTATCTGCTAAAGTAATCGGTTCAACTGAATCAATTCCAACTTTAGAAGAAATTAAAAATTTATATGAACAAAATTATCAATGATCCATTTACAGCTAGATTCCCCCGTAAAGACATTCATGGTGAAACAAGCCTAACTTGTATAGCTGTAATTAATGACTTTATCAAAGATAATATAAAATTAAAAAATAAAAATATTATTATAATTCATGGTAAAGGTACTGGTATTTTAAAAAAAGCAACTCACGACTTATTAAAACATCACCATGACGTTATAAAATACTATATAAATGGTTTAAATGATGGCGAAACAATAGTAGAACTAAAAATAAACAAATAAGCCCAAAATACTGATTTTTGGGCTTATTTACTTGACTTTCTTTTTATAAATATGCTATAATGAAAACCCATAAAACTTTACGATATAGCAATAATATAGCAAAATTTGACGGGGAAATCCTTTTAGTGTTAAAATATAGACACGAAAAGGAAATAGGGGGGGAATATTTATGAAAGGATATGTATTGGATTATATTAATGAAAATGAGTTCAAAAAGCTAGAAAGAGCTTTAAAAAAATACAACATGTTAGCTTATAAAAAACTTAATTTTGAATATTACCCAGCATTAAGAAATGGTAAATTTGTTGGTCAAATGACTAGTCAAAATAAAAAAGCTGGTACAGAAACATATGAATTAAAATTACCAAGTGATAGCATGTTTACTCAAATTCATGGCGATGTTAAATTAATATATACTGTATATGTTAACGAACAAACAATTATGTTAAATACAATTACACCATCTGATATTTTATTAGAAGGTCATAAATCAGAATTAGCAACATATAAAGGTATTATGATTTCCAAACAAAATGCCTCTAAAGACATGTTCAAAATAGATTTATTAAAAATGTTACAAGACAAGCAATAAGAGTAGTAATACTCTTTTTTTATATCTAAATTTGCCTTTTTTTAAATATTATAATATTATATGCCAATAAAAAAGGGGCGATATTATGATTAAAAAATATATCTTAGCATCACTAAATATAATAATTTTCTTTATATCTTTAATTATCTATATAATAGGATTATTATATATTAAACCATTTACTTCATTAAAAAGTATTATCATTATAATATCACTTACAGCTATATTTATATCTTCTATAATTCTCTATTTTAATAAAAAAATAAAGTTATATAATATAGGTATATTTATAACATTTCTTCTTAATATAATTCTTATATATAATATTATAGATTTAAATATAAAATATTCTTATATAAACAATCTATTTACTAATAAATATGAATATATAGAATATACAATATATGTCCAAAAAAAGAATGTTATATATAGTGATATTTCTAAATTAAATAACAAAAAAATAGGAACTATAAGTAATAATAAAAACATTAATGCATATTTAAATAATATAATAAATATAGAATGCATTAATTATGATAATATTGATGATTTAACATATGCTATAGAAAATGGCATAGTTCAATCAGTAATCCTAAATAAAAAAGAATACGAAAGTATTCCTGATAATAAAGCAATTAAACATAAAACAAGAGATATATATACCAGTAAAATAAAATATAATAAATAAACTATAATTTTCTAACTAAAGATTCACCATCTAATACATGTATATTAGTAATAACATCACTACTATCACTATATCTTTTAGCTCCTGATTCGTAAATAGAATATATTAATCCTTGATCACAAGTAATTTGTTCTAACATTGCTGGAGCTTCATATGCAATATTAAAAACATTATTATCATAACTAGAAATCTTATCATCATATTTAAATATTTGAATAACAGAAGGGTAATCTTTTCCATAAGAACGACTAAAAATAATATATTTTTGGTCATTTTTTTTATAAAAAGTAAATCCTTGTACTTTAGAAGGAACTAAAAACATTCCTTGGTATTTTAAAGTTAATTTTCTTTCTTCATGATTAAGTATAATTTTATATTTCTTAACTTTACCTTTAGTATACAAAGAAAAACTACCTATATAAATATTATCTCCATCTATTGTTAAATAAGCAGCTGAATTTAAAAAAGGATTCTTATAATTAGGTAAACCATCTCCAACATCAAAATTAGCATATAAAGGAGTAATTACTTTATTAGTAAGTAAATCATCAGGATTATAAGCATCAATACACCCATTTGTTCCACAAATCCATACTAAATTATTAATTTTATCATAGGCAATTCCCCCAACATGAGCCATATTAGAAAGACTGCAAGTATTAAGAAGATTACCATTTTTATCTAAAACATAAACACAAGAATTACTCTCTTTATTAGCATCATACGAAGTAGTTAAAATATATTCATTATACAAAGCAATTCCTTGCGGTACCATATTATTAAATATTGGTATATTCATATTATTACTAACAAGATTATCATAATAATGTTTATATACTTTATTTCCTAAATAATCATCTCCACCATAAAAAGAATCCTTATTAACACTATAAGCAATTTGCACTACTTTAGCACTAGTTGCATCAAAAGTTAATGCTTCAGCAACCAAAATAGAACTAGCAATAACTGAGAAAAAAAATTTTTTAGTACCCACGAAGCATCACCTTTTTAAAGTATAACAAAAATTTTCTAAAAAAACATTAATTACATCTTTATTTTTAATAAAAATATGATATATTAATAATTGAAATTTAGGAGTGAAATAATATGGCCAAAAAGAAATCGAAAACTCAAAAATATAAGCATAATCAAAAAAGAAAACAACAAAAAATAATTAAACAAAAAGAAGTAACAAAAGAAAAACAACTTGTTGCCAAAGATCAAGTTAAATACAATGTTGTTTTAAATAATGAAAAAGATATTATAAAAAAAGACATTCCTAAGTTAAAAAAAGAAAAGAAAAAAATTAATATTTATCAAAAAATTCAAAAAGAATTCAATAATTTTAAAAAACAATTAAATAAAGTAAAAGAATATCTAAATAGTAAAATAGATAATTTTAAAAAAAGAATAAAAATTAAAAAGAAAAGAGAAAAAGAACCCAAAATAGTTCTTCCTAAATTAAAAAAGACCGAAAAAAATAAAAAAGAAAATTTAAAACAAAATAAATTTATTAGATTTTTAATATGTATAAAAAATAACATTCATATATTATTTAATTCTATTATAATAACTACCTTTATTATAATGATTATAGGCCTTATAAGAATTAAAATGTATGAAGCTAGTACTATTATATATATAAGTTGTATTGTATTATTTTTAATGACAGTAGCTATCTCTTATAATAAGTATATAAGTGGTAAAATATTTACTACTATAATAGTTATTGGCATGATTCTTGCTATTTATAAAATGCAATATACTTATGATTTTATTCGTAACTTAAATAGTAGTGAATACGAATACAAAACGTATTATGTAGTAACATTCGATAATGGTTTAAATCGAAGTATATATAATATTAATAATAAAAAAGTAGGCTTATTTAAAGAAAACTGCACTAATATCGAAAGAAAATTAAATACTAAATTAAATAAAGTCAAATACCTTGAATACGAAGATTTAAATAAATTATTTGATGACTTTTACGATCAAGAATTTAGAGCTTTAATCGTTAATGAAAATCAATATAAATTCTTAGAAAATAAGATTGTAAATAATCGCCAAGTAAAAATATTATATGAATTTGAAGCAAATGCTAAAAAGTAAATAGTCATATTTACTTTTTTTGTTAAGTAACTTTACACGATAAATAAACGCTTCATAAAAAAAGCAAAACAAATGTACGGTATATATCTTGTCTTAATATAAAACTAAATGATATAATAAAATAGAATAAGGTAGAGTTATTCTAGAAAGAGGGGCAATATGACTAGTAATGAAGCATGGAATATTTTCAAAAATACGGGTTCAATTTTTGATTATATAACATATCTAAAAATTAAAAATTATGAAATAAGTAAAAAAATAGAACAACAATAAAGATTTTTGATATAATAGACAAGAAAGGTGTTATATATGAAATTAAAAAGAATTTTTACATATTTTATTGATCTATTTTTTGTCTCACTTATATCTTCAATCATAGTTATGATTCCGATATTTAAATATGATCATGTTAAAGTTGAAGAACAAACAAATGAATTATATAGTTCTATTTTAGAAACAGGCTCAGCCGATGTAGACGAAGATATTTTAGTAACAGGATTATACAATTTAGAAAGAAGTTCAACATCTCTAACAGCAATTACGACATTTGTAACATTTATCTACTTTGGTGTAGCTGCCTTTATTAATAATGGCCGTACCTTAGGTAAAATGATTATGAAAATTAAAGTAGTTCCTATAAAAGGTAATAAACTAAATCCTGGTCTATTCATCTTAAGAACATTACTCATAACTAGTATTATTCCTAATTTAATTAGCGTTATTTCTATTTTCTATTTAAGCCCAAATACATGGTATAATCTTACGGGAATAATATCTCAAATCCAAGAATTCTTCTTTTTAATAATTCTAGGCTTTATGATATTTAGAGATGATGAACGAGGCTTACATGATTTAATCTGTCAAACTAAAGTAATTGATACTAAAAGCAAATAAATAATTATTTGCTTTTTTACTTTTCTAACCAAATAAAATATATTATAATTAAAAAGAATAGAGGCGTATATATGAAAAAGAATAAAAAATTAATTGAAAACTATGAAAAATACGTTGCACCTTTAAGAGAAGAATATTATAAAAACATCTTAAATATTGATTATTCTACACTTCCTAAAGGTATTCTCCTTTTAATAAATCATCTCCCATTTATAATAAGTTTTATAATTATTTTATTAGGTAATTTCACTATAACAAGTTATATTATAAGTATTATATCTTTAATTATTCTTAATATTTTAATTAAAATAATATCTAAAATGTTTAGTCTTGAAAGCACTAATAAATACTTATCTGAAATTCAAAAACAAGGATACTTTTCTATTGAAGATTATGAAGATAAAATTCGTAAATATATAACTGGTCCAACCGGCTATTACCAAGAAGAATTAAATAATATCAAAAACAAATATAATATAAACGATCAAACTACAAGAAAAATATCTACGATAAATGGTGAAGAATACTATATATGGACAAATAATAAACAAGATAAAATAAATTTACTTAATACTAAGTCTAATAAAAGACCAACTATTGAAACAATAAAAATAGCTAATATAAGATATTATAGAGTAGACGAAGAACGTCATAGTATTATACTAAAAACCGATATAAATATTTATCAATTAAAAAAAGAATCATTGCCTATTTTAAATGAAATAATGAAAAATAAACGTTTAGAAAATATTAAAACATTCACTCCAGATATATATATTAATGATTTTGAATTATTTATGCATAAGATAAAAAAAGAAATGACAACAAATAACTATTATGAAAAAGAAAGATTATCAAATAATATAAATAAAGTAGCTATATCTTTAATATTTCTAATAACAATCATCATTTTAAATAATATTGTAAATCGTTATCAAATTATCTTTATTATTATTTCTATTTTAACTATATTTATATTAAATAATGCTATTAAAGGTATAATGTCATACAACTATAAAAAAGAACTTAGTGAAAATGAAACAATTAAGATTATTAACAATAATCCAGAATGTATAGAATACTTTAAAGAATTAAAATATTCACTAGGAATAAATGATAATTTTGATAAAGTATATACAACCGAAAACGTCTGTTACTTAACATGGGCTGCTAATGGATACTTCCATATTTTCTTAAATTTAATTTATTTCAATGTCGTTTATATGGCAATTAAACCAAGTGATATCAAATATTATAAAGTTGAAAATAATACTTGTTGTATCAAGCTAAAAGATAAAACATTAGTTTTTACTAAAGATGCTGCAAATATCTTTGCTAAAATATTACCAAATAAAGATTATGCTTGGTTAAAAGGATATCAAAGTTCTAAATAATATGTTATAATAGCATAGAAAAAGGGAGAGAGTATAATGGATAAAAAAATTGAAGCTATCAATAAAGACTTAAAAGACGAATTAACTAAAATAAGAGAAAAACTATTAAAAGACGGTGAAAATTTCCCTGGACATATTGATAAAAGTGGTAATGGAACAGCTTTTATAAGACCAGACGATGAAGATAAATATGATGCTATCAATCAATTAATAAGCTTTTTAGATTGTAATAATTACGATAAAAATAAAACTTATATAATACCAGGTTTAACTATAAAAGGTGTTAAAGACAATAAAGGAAAAGAACGCCAAATGACTTTATGTCTAAAAGAAGAAGATATTGAAACATTATTACGTAATGAAGATAAATATAAAAAACTAGGAGTAAATTTCCCAGCTCAGATATATCAATTTAAATATAAGGATAAAAATGTTCCAGGTAAAACTTTTAAAGCTCCAAGACCACGTTTAATTACCGAAGGTCAAGATGAATACGAAGCTTTCTTAAAAAATTATTATGAACAAAATGGAGAACAGGTAAAATTAATTAATAATGGTACAAATATCCGTGAAGCCTATACTCATGAAAAAATCAATTATCGCAAGAATAACACTATTGATCAAAGCTTTTCATCCGAGTATTATCGTACTTATTATCAAAATGAACTTAAAAAAACCCAACCACAACCACAAGCACATAATAATCCAGCTCAAACAGGCCAAGAATATACCTTTGTTGATTCCGAACCAGGTGAAAAAATACCATTTCCGCAAAAAATTAGTGGTTTCTTTTCATCAGTTAAACAATTTGGCTCAAATGGTCACTTATCATCTGGAATCAGAACAATCCTTGGTGCTGCCTTAGCAGTTGGTGCTGTTGGTTTTATAGTAACTAACGCCTATACTATGCCAATCGCCATAACAGCAGTAGTTGGAGTTGGTGGCGGTATGTTACTAATAAAACCATTTAAAAAAATAAAAGAAAAAATAAAAGATTTCTTTTATGGTAAAAAAATACCACAACAACCACAAACACCTAATAATCCAACGCAACAACAAGGAGGAGGAACACAAACTACTCCACCAACTGGAACTGGAGGAAACGGAAACCCTACTGGAGGTGGTAATCCAGGTGGAACCAACCCATCACCACAACCTAGTCCAACACCTAGCGGAGCAACACCACCGCCAACAAAAGACGATAATCTTACTATTCAAATTGAGTCATTACTAGAAGAAATGGGTCAAAGTAAAAATACATATGAAGATCTTAATAATCGTATCAAAGTTCTTCAAACAGAACTTCAAAATATAGATCCATCCTCACCAGAATATCAAACTAAAGAAACTACTTTAAAAGATTTAAAAAACAAACAAAAACAGTTACTACTAAATGTTTATAATATGATAGCTAATCATCGTATAGATAATACACAAGGAGGTAAATCTCTATGAGTGAAGAAAAAACAAACATCATAGCAGAAGATTATGTAATAAGACTTTCTAATGGAGGACGCTATTATCTATTAAATGACTTAAGTGATTTAGTAGATGATGGAACAAAATATTACTCTGCAATTGGTGTAAATCCAGATAATACTTTTGATTTTGAAGACACTGTATATTTTCATAATTATTTAAAAGATGGGAAAGAAACTTTCTGCAAAATAGATGAAGAAACAGATTTATACAAACAATTAGTCATCTATGCTACTGCCATAAATGCAATGGAATCCATACCTGGCTATGCTAAAGAACTAGATGAAGTAATTGAATAAAAGTAGCTTATAAGCTACTTTTTTATAATAAAGGAAGATGTAAAATGAACAAAGTTGAATTATTAGTCCCAGTCGGAAATAAAGAAACTCTTTATGCTGCTATACATAATGGTGCTGATGCTGTATACCTAGGTGGTAAGAAATTTGGTGCTCGTGCTTATGCCAATAATTTTACAGAAGAAGAATTAAAAGAAGCAGTTAAATTATGTCATTTATACAATGTTAAAATATATGTAACCGTAAATACGATGATTTATAATCATGAAGTAGAAGAAATAATAGCATACCTAAACTTTCTATACGAAAATAATGTAGATGCAGTAATAATGCAAGATTTAGGAATAATCAATTTAACACGAAAACTAATTCCTAATCTTCCAATTCATATTTCAACACAAGCTCATAATCAAAATCAAGAACAAATAAATTATTATTATAATATAGGATGTCAAAGAGTAGTTTTTGATCGAGAACTATCACTAGAAGAAATAAATTCTATTAAAAGTCCAATTGAAAAAGAAATCTTTGTTTATGGTGCATTATGTATTAGTTACTCTGGGAATTGCTTATTTAGTGCTCTTAATGGTACTAGAAGTGCAAATCGTGGTATGTGTGTAGGTTCATGTCGTTTACCTTATAAACTATATTTAAATAAAGAATTCAAAAAAGAAGGTTATCTTCTAAGTACAAAAGACTTAAACACTATAGAAAATTTAAAAGAAATTCTCGATTCCAATATAACTTCCTTAAAAATTGAAGGAAGAATGAAAAGTAAAGAATATGTTGCCTTAGTAACTAAAATATATCGTCGTTTAATAGATAACTACTATCAAAAAAAATCTTTAATTCTAACTACTAAAGAAAAAGAAGACCTGCTAAAAACCTACAATCGTGAATTTACTAAAGGCTACTTATTTAAAGAAAATAATATTCTTAACGAAAAAACTTCTAATCATCAAGGAATAAAAATCGGTAAAGTAATAGATTTAAATAAAAATAAAATAGTTATCAAATTAACTTCTAAAATTCACCAGCAAGATGCCATTCGTCTAGCTAAAATAAATAAAGGAATGTATTTAAATACCATTTATAATCAAAAAGGTCTCCTTATAAAAGAAGCTAATAAAAACGATATAATATATCTTAATAATAAAGATCATCTAAATAAAAAAGATATTATAGGAAGTGATGTCCTAAAAACAATTGATTATCTCCTAAATCAAGAACTAAATAACCCAAATAATAAAAAATTACCAATTAATCTAAATTTTATCGGTAAAATAAATGAACCATCAACATTAATTTTATCTTATCAAAATAAAAAAATCGTAATAAATGGTCCATCTATCCAAATAGCTAAAACATCTCCAATTACAAAAGAAAGAATCATAAAACAACTTTCTAAATTAGGAGATACTCCTTTTATAATAAATAACATCGAAGTTAATATTCCATCGAATATTTTTATAAATATTAAAGACCTTAATAACATAAGAAGAAAAGCTATCGAAGAATTACTTATTACTATAAATTCATCAACAAAAGAAAATAAATACGTTCTTCCACTAGCTACAAATACACTTTCTAATAAATCTTATCTAAGTATATTAGTACGTAATGAAGAACAATTAAAAATAGCTCTAAAGAATAATATCGATTATATATATACTCCAAATTATAATTTATATTTAAAATATAAAGATAAAACTAATATCTATTATCGTTTAAATCGCATATCTCCTAAATTAACTAATTATCATAATGAAAATTTACTATGTACAGAATTAGGTTCAATTATAAAATATAAAGAAGATAATCATATATGTAGTGATTACTATTTAAATATAGCTAATGACTATGCTATTCAAACTTTAAAAAAACTAAATGTAGACAGAATAACATTAAGTATTGAATGTAATTTAAAAGATCTTGAAAATATAAAAAATAAAAAAGATATAGAAATAATAATTTATGGTACTATAGAATGCATGATAATTAAAAATAACATCTTTAATATAAAACATGAACAAGCCTATATAGAAGATTTAAAAAACAACAAATACCCAGTAACATATGAAGATAATTGTACTCATATTTATAATCATGAACCATTAAATAATATTAATTATCTACCTAAATTAAAAGGCTTTAATACTTATCGAATAGAACTTTTAAATGAAGGCGCAAAAGAAGTACAAAATATTATTAATAAAGTAAAAGATATGATATAATCAAAATAGGGTAGGTGTTAAAATGAGAGATTTAACTATATGTCGCACCCAAGATTTAGATGATATTTACTATGCAACAAAAGAAAGTCAAGGTATCAATAATGCTTTACTAGCCATTAAATATGTATTATTTAATGATGACTCAGTATTTGATGAAGATACAAAACCAATAGATAATAAATATCTATATATTTCTAATATAAATAATGCTCGTAAAAAAGCTATGCTTCTTCAAGAAGATGATTTAGCACATATTTTAATAAAATATTGTATGGCATCTTTTGGTTTAAGAGGAAATCCATTTAATATAACAGAAGATGAATTTATTCTTAATCAAAAACGTATAGACAGACTAGAAATAAGTGCATATGAAATGATTGAACAAGTCGCATATGCTGCTACTAATGAACTATATATTGCTTATAATTATCTTTATAGTAATAAAAAGATCTTACATGATGTTGTAGATTATATGTTAAATGAGCGTTATATAAGTGAATTAAAAGAAGTACTTGACAATTTCTCCGGTATCATTGATAATAACGAAATTAGTTCAGATGAGCGATATAAATTCTATGATGCTTATATGAATTTAGACGAAAATTTTGCAGAAATAAAACGCAACAATCCAGAATATATCAAGTAGGGGGAAAAAATGAAAAAGAAAGAATTATTAGATTCACAAAAAATGAAAGAAAGTTTAGAAGATATTAGTAAAAAAAGTAATGGTTTTATTAATGAATTTAAAATCTTTATAGCTCGTGGCAATGTCATGGATTTAGCTGTCGGTGTTATAATAGGTAATGCTTTTTCAAAAATCGTTACAAGTTTAACTAATAATATCTTAATGCCACTAGTCGGTGTTGTCGTTGGAGGTTTTGACTTTAGTAAACTTTCATATACATTTAATGCCTGGGGCAAAGAAGTAGCTTTAAACTATGGTGAGTTCATTCAAAATACCGTTGATTTTTTAATAACAGCTTTCTGTATCTTTGTCGTTATTAAAATAATGAACAAACTATTTGCGAAAAAAGAAGAAAAGAAAGAAACTGAAGTTAAAAAATCAAATGAAGAAATCCTTCTTGAAGAAATAAGAGACTTAATAAAAGCAAAAAAAGCTAAATAAAAAAAATCATTTTTAGATAAATGATTTTTTTATTTATATAATAGCATTCCAAATATTGAAATAAGTGTCCCAAATATCATAATAAGTGCCATAATCCATCCAGCAATCTTCATTGCAAACTTACGCTTTTCATAAGGCGTTTTTTTTACCTTTACTTTCTTTTCCATTTCTTTTGTTTCATTTATCTTTTTCTTACTCATTTAATATCACCTCAAAACTATATATAATTTATCATATTTTACTACTTAAGTAAATATTATTTACCAAGGTGATACCATGATAAATTTAATAAATAAACATCGAAATATATACTTATTCATTACTACATTATCAATTATAGCTTTCATAACAGGTATCTTCTATTATAAAACACAAACTCAAACTATCAAAAACGATATAAAAGAATCTATCAATATAAAAGAAGATTTAAAACTAGGAACTAATAATATATTTAAAAGAAGTAATGAAATCTTCTTTATTTTTATATCTAGTATCTTTATTATAACGATTATATTTAACTATTTAAAATTATTTACTATGCCTTTTGAAATAGGTTTTATCTTTTCTTTTCTAACAACCTACAATTTAAAATTTGCTATTATATACACTTTATTTTACTATTTAATTCCTTTATTATTAAGTATTATCTTAATACGTTTAAGCATCTCCCTTACTTATAATATAATAAAATATCTTTTTAAAAAAGAAAGAACTATCAAAAGAGTTATCATCCTAATAAGTAAAAAATATTTAATTCTAAGTATCATAACATTATTATATGAAATAATAATCACAATATTTAGTACTAACTTAAACGGATATTTAATGACAATAATCTAAAATAGATGTTATAATAAATAATAGAGGTGTTAGTATGGAAGCATTAACAATATCAGCAGCTAATTTAGATACAATCGAAAAAAATCTAGGAGCTGTAGCTAATGAATTAACTGGAGTTATAACAAATGTCTCAACCGTCAATAATCAAGTAAACAAAGTAGAAGCTAAGGTTGAAAGTTTAAATGACGAAATTAAAAATCTCATGCGTGAAATTAGAGAAACTACTATCGTTACTAACGCTCGTCAAGCAATTATGTATAATAATGAGCAAATAAATAAAAAATATGGTTACTATGATCAAGTAAGACGTACAACAGAGTCCTTACTTGATGCTTTAGATAACTCAAGTATAAATAAAAAATCTTTAATTAATCTTAAACAAAATTTACTTCTAAATACCCCTAATTACTGGTTAGCCAATGCTTTAGCAGCATTAACATCTTGGTTATTAAATAATAAAGAAGAAACAGATAAAGAAGTAAAAAATGCCTTAAAAAAAGATGCTGCTAAAACAAGTTTATTTTTTACCTTAATAAATTTAAAACTAGGTAGAACAACAACTTCACTTAATTGGTTAAATAAATATTTATCATTAGAAAATCCCCTAAAATTAGATAAAGACTTTGTAACTATCTTAGACCTAGTAACAACAGGTGCATTTGGTGATACTGCTAAAGAAGAAGTTCTAACTAAAATAAATACTTGGCTTAATGAACTAAATTCAGAAAATCAAATTCAAGAAAAAGTCCAAAATATATGGCTTAATTATATTACTGGAAAAGAACTAGATAATGTCCCATTTAATCAATTAATTAAATATTCTAAAGATATTAATATCTTAAGAAATAATCTTATCTTATCTTCTTCATATGTTCCAATAAAAAATGAATTAACAGAACTAATAAATAAAGATTCAAATTCCAAAAATATTAATGATATTTTAAATAACTTAATATATGAATATGAAGAAAAAGAACAAACATATCAAAAAGATAATCTATTAAATCAACTTATTATAAATTGTAATGGAAATAAAGAAGAAGCTCAAAGACTATATGCTAAACAAGAAACTGTATTAAATAATCAAAATGATATCATAACTCTTCTTACTAATATAATTCTTAATAAAGAATTATATAAAGTATCAGAAGAAACTAAAAAAATAGCATTAGCTTATACAAAAACATATTTAATAAAAGCTCTAGAACAAAAAAAGAAACAAATTAACAACGATCCATTTAATATCACAATTAATGATTTCCAAACTAAAACAACAGATGGACAAAATATGACATATATAAAAAGTGAATTAGAATTATACCTAAGTAATAAATTTAATAATGAAGATAAAGACTTAATAATTATTTTATTATTTGTTAATATCATAGGTATAATAGGAATCTTCATAACCTTAAATAGTAAAATACTAAGTACAATTCTAATAATTATTTTATTACTTGGTAATATAGTTCTATTCTACAAATTAAATAAACGTAGTAAAATACGTAATATAGAAAAAAACAAACTACGAAGTGATACAATAAATGCTTTAGAACGCATCTTAGCTGAAAGTATTGATTATCATAACATCCAAAAAGAAGATGAAGAAGAATATCATAAACTAATTAATTTCCTAAATAATATTGAAGTAAGAAACTATTTAAATTCTAATAATGAAAGAAATATAAATATAGGAGAATAAATATGCAAGAAGAAGTTAATTTAAAACCATTAAATATAAATAATGAAGAAAAAATAAGTAATTTAGAATTACCACAAACTAAAAATGAAAATCAAAATACTGAAACAAACTATGAAAATCTTCAAATTACTAACTTACCATCTTGGAATATAGAACCACCTCTAGAAATAAAAAGGAATAATGAATAATGGACTATCAAACATGGCTTAATATAATTGATAAAATAAAAAGTGGTAATAATAGTGAAGAATTATTAAATACTTTAAAAAATGCTCCCATAAATAACAATATCAATGAATTAATAATTCCTAAAATAGAAGAACTAATAAAAACAAGATTTGAAAAAAGAATTATCACTATAACTAACGATTTAGATAATATATTTAATGATTCAAACTATCTTGATTTAATATTAGTAAACCTAAAAAAAGAAATAACTTTTTTGCTAGAAATATGCAATTTAAAACAACTAGATGAAGATACTAAAAATAACTTAAAATTATACCTTGTAAATAAAACAGAACAAGTTTATGATATTCTCCTAAAAGAAGCTAAAAGAATAGATTACACTGGAATATATGAAATGACTATTAAAAATAATAAAATGAAATGGAGTAAATAAAATGAATTATAATGAAACAAAAGAACATTTAACAAGATATTTAAAAGCACGTATACCTATTATTATCTTAAATACTGCTGAAAAGAATCGTGCCTTAAGACTTATTAAAGAAATTTCTACAGATTTAAATATCAACTTCAGTTTATACCAAATGTCTCAAGGAATAATTGATTTAAAAACAAATACTCATTTAAGCGAAGACAAAACTATTATGAGTGCTTTAGATTACATTTCTAACGAAATAAAGCATCAAGAAAATAGTAATTTTATTCTAAGTGATATTTCTGATATAAGTGAATCAACAATGATTTCAAGATACCTTATTGATGTAATTGAATCAGCAGAAAAAAAATCAGGTATTATAATTCTAATTACTAATGAACCAGTTTGGTCAAATATTCAAAGACTAGGTATCAATCTTAAATTAAGTTATCCAAACGAATTAGAACTTTTTGAAACTATTAATAAAACAATCGCACCATATAAAACTAGAATCCAAATTGAATGGGATGAAAACGATTATAAAAATGCAGCTACATATCTACAAGGATTAAGTGAAATGGAAGCTAAAAATATAATTTCATCTTTAATTGTCAAAGGTATCATAAAAAAAGAAGACTTAAAAGAATTAAAATATGCTAAACAAACCTTGTTTAATGAAATAGCAGGCTTAGAAGCAGTTCCTATTCAAGAAGATTTTACTATCGCAGGATTAGATAATTTAAAAGAATGGTTATACGAAAAAAAGACTTTAATGGATCCAACTAAAAAAGAAGAACTAAATAAAAGAGGAATTGCTACTCCTAAAGGAATTCTATTAACTGGAGTTCCAGGTTGTGGTAAAAGTTTATGTTCTAAGGCCGCAGCTAGTATTTTCAATATTCCTTTATATCGTCTTGATTTAGCCACAGTTCAAGGCCAATACGTTGGTCAATCAGAAAGACAACTAAAAGAAGCATTAGACACTGCAGAATATGTTTCCCCATGTGTCTTATGGATTGACGAAATAGAAAAAGGCCTAAATGATAATAATAGTTCTGTAACTTCTAAAATGATTGGTCAATTTCTCTTCTGGTTACAAGAATGTAAAAAACCGGTCTTTGTAATCGCTTCAGCTAATAGCGTTGAAGATCTTCCTGCTGAATTAATAAGAAAAGGTCGTTTTGATGAAATCTTCTTTGTTGATTTACCAACTCTAAACGAAAGAAAAGAACTTCTAAAACTATATGCAAATAAATACCTTCAAGTTGATATTGGCAATAGTTATTTAGAAAAACTAGCAACTATAACAGATGGTTTTGCATCATCAGATATCGAAGCAACAATCCGTTCAATCGCTTATAAATTAATAGCTAATAAAGATCTTAATTTAACTGAAGAATTAATAACTAACGAACTATCAAAAGTTGTATCACTTTCTAAAACAAATCCTGAAAAAATAAACAAAATAAGAAAATGGGGTCAAGAAAGAGCAGTTAAAGCCTCTAAATAAGGTGAAACTATGGCAAAAAACAATAATATCAAATATCTCATTAAAAAGAATAACTATGTTGGTCTTCTCTTTTTTGCTTTAGTTCTAGCATCACTTCTATATATAATTAAACATGAAACTAATTTATATAAAGAACCAGAACCAACTAATAAAGCAATTGAAAGTATAAATATATCTAAAAAAGAAATTACTAAAGAAACTGATACAATAAAAGATTTAAGATTATATCTTAATGACGGAGATCTACATACTTTTAAAATATATCAAAGCATGTATAATGACACAAACGAAGTAACAATCGATAATATCGATGAAGAAACAATGTTATATATAGCTTATAAATATATAGAAAAAACAACAGATTTTTCCAATAATCTCAATTACATTACATGTGATATAGCTACTAAATTAAATATAGCTAATAATATAATTCAATGTGGTGGAACTAAATACAATATATCTAATTACCTAGTAAATAACTATATAACTAAAGAATTACTAAGTAAAACAGTTACTAAAATATTTAATCGTCATCTAACTAACTTTACTAACTTCTATACTAATGAAGATAATCTATGTTATTTCATTGATAATGATTACATATGTATAATAAAGAAAACAAATTATGAAACAAGTAAAAGCAATAAAGAATTTATAAAAGCATATGAATATAATGATCGAATCGAAATAATAGAAAAATATTATTATCTAAATAATAATATCCATTATCAAGGATTTAATAGTGATAAAGTAGGGGAGGCAACTTACATTTCTACCTTTAAAAAAATAAACGGTAAATATTATTGGAGTAGTACAAAAATATATCAAACAAACTAGTTATTTTAACTAGTTTTTTTCTTCCATTTACTTGACATTAACTATGTCTAGCAATATAATAAATATGTAAAATATTAAAGAAGGGAATTGGTAAAAATGCGTAAATTAAATGAACTATTTCAAGAATTAGGAATATCTAAAGTAAGACTTGCCAAATATCTTGGAGTATCAAGACAAATGGTCTACAATTATCTAGAATTAAATGATATTAATAAATGGCCAAAAGAAAAGAAATTATTACTATTTAAATTATTAGATATATCTGATAGTAAAGAAATAGAAGATATAAATGTTACAACCGACTATCTAATGAATGTTGAAAGTCGTTTAAATCAAGGAGTAAAAAGTACTCAAGAAATTGAAAATGGTTTAGATTTAAAAGGTTTAAATAAAGAATCTCAAGTCTTACTTAGTGATATAACTTATTTATTAAAAGAGAAACTAAGTGAAGAATCTAATGAAGAAAATTATTACGCAATACTTTACTTATACCATTTATTGCAATCATTAGATAATGTCCCAGAAATAAAATATATATTTGGTTACATGAGTAAGACAACTGGTTTTACCAATCCAGAAGAATATAAATTTCAAGAAGATAAACAATTTATTTTTGAAGGCATTCTATATTCAGCATTGACATTATATAACAATGGGGGAGCTTCTAGATCAAGATTAGCAGAATCCCACAAACGTTTTGTTCAAGAAATTGAAAAGAAAAATGAAGAGAAACTATCTCGTACCCAACAATTAAATACTATTAAAATCCAAGCCTTAAAAGAACTTGGATATACAGAAATTAATGAATCTAATGCTGCAGATGTTTTTGAAAAAATAGCTGAAATTCAATCAAGAAAGGTTTAAAATTAAACCTTTTTTATATAGATAAAAATAGAGAAGGGGATTTCCTTTTCTTTATCTTAAATTCATAAAATAAGTCCCCTATTTCTAATATATAAAAAATAGGGGAGTAATCCCCTTCTATAAAAGAAAATAAAGTCCCCTATTAATAAAAATAAACAAAAT
>CALVJQ010000022.1 GCA_944332265.1 uncultured Bacilli bacterium | reverse complement strand
TGCAGGTTCTGGTGTTGACTCAACCTTTTTTTTATAATCTTTTGGATTTTGTTACTAAATATTTTAGTTTATTAAAGTATATTGCTTATTATTCTTATTTAATTGCATTAGTATGGTTAATAAGAGCAGTATATATTAACAATTTAACTTATAAAGAATTATCTAATAAAATAATAGTAGAAAAAATAAAATAATTCTAAAAAATGTAATATACATTCTATAAATTTGTTTCAAATTAATAAAAAAGAACATAATAATGTGTTCTAAGTTTTATTAATTAAGTATATTTTTAATTTTATTTATTTTATCATCATAATTTATATCAAACTTTTTAATATTATTATCGTCTTTAGGATTTCCACTACAAAAATAATCTAAAAATGTAAATTTAAAATCCATCCATTCACTAATTCCTGAAAAATATTTAATAATGTCATTAATTTCTTCTTCGTTATCTTCATAAGTACCTTGACCAGATAAAATTAAATAAACATTTTTATTATTAAAATTATTATGATTATATAATGGATAAAATCTATCAATTACATTTTTTAGTAAACCGGTAATACTACTCATATATATTGGACTTGCAATAATTATTTTATCTGAAGCGATTATTTTTTGATATATATTTTGACTCATAAAGTCATCTAATATACAAAAATTGTCTAGTTTTTTTATACATGAGTTGCATCCTAAACAATATTTGATATTTTTATTGGATAAGGAGATTAGTTCATCATTTTTCTTTTTTATATCTTTTAAAATTGTGTAACAATTTTTTTCTCTATTACTACCATTAATAAACAAGTTCAATATCAGTCATCTCCCAACTTTTAAAGTATATACATTCTAACTTATCGTTAAATTTAATTTCATAAATTCCATCATAGTTTATATCATTTTGTTTTAAAATCCACTCAGCAATTACTGTATATCCATCAATAGCAAGTAATTTTATTTCTATATTTTGTATATTTTCTTCTTTAATATGTTGCCATTCTTTAACAATTTCTTCATAAGTAGTATATGGTTTCATAAAAGGTGTTTCTTGATAAAAAGAAGTATTTTTAAATAATGAAACAGCGTTATTAATGTCTTTATTAAACCAATATTTTTTTAAGTTATTTAACCAATTCTCTACATATTCTCTATTCATAAAATTACCTTCTTAATTTATTCTTTATTAAATCTATAATTATAATGAGGTTTTTTGTTATTATATATCTTCATGATAATTAATAAATAATGTTATTTTGAATTTTCAAATAATATTTTATAAAAAAACTTGAGCTAAAAAGTTCTATTATTTTTTTATGGGGTGAGTCACATACTAATTACAAACTTTGCTCACTTTTTAAAATTATTATATATGAACACTTATTTCTTTTCAATGGAAGTATGGTTATTTTTTGTCTTTGTTATAATTATCTTTATAAATGCAGGTAAAATATGAAAGAAGTCT
This sequence comes from uncultured Bacilli bacterium, assembly GCA_944332265.1. Lineage (GTDB taxonomy): Bacteria > Bacillota_I > Bacilli_A > RF39 > UBA660 > Coprovivens. The sequence goes on along the minus strand of CALVJQ010000022.1, from coordinate 24,159 downwards.
ATTATATTATGAGAAAACATTTAAAAGACAAGATATCATCATTACATATATCTTTGTTAACCTTGCAACCTATGACACGTAATCTTAATTACAATCCCAAATATGAGGCTTGTAGCAGTTTTATTCAAGTTAAATGGTACAATATATCTGACAATATAATAGAAGTTATGGCTTTTTATAGGAATAAAAGAGCTTCCTCTTCCAAGCTGATAACGTGGGGTTCGAGACAAAAAAAATCTATCTTACGATAGATTTATATATCAAGCCCGGCAATTGCTCCGAGCAGATTCCTCAATGGAGCGGGTGATGGGAATCGAACCCACGTTATCAGCTTGGAAGGCTGAAGCTCTACCATTAAACTACACCCGCAAAAATAGTAGGCAATATTAATTATATCAGCTTTTTTATAAATTGCAAGTGTTTTTGCCTACTTTTTTTATTTTTTTTATTTATGACTTGTAATATACTTTCTTACTTCTTCAGCATCATCTAAATGAACTTTTTCATGACCTAAGATTTGATAATCTTCATGTCCTTTACCTAAAATTAATACAACATCATTTTTCTTTATCATATCTAAAGCTTTAACAATTGCTTTTCTTCTATCTAATTCTATTTCATAATTATTTGTTTTAACACCAGCTATAATATCATCCATAATACGAGCTGGATCTTCTGTACGAGGATTATCACTTGTAAAAATAACATAGTCAGAATTTTCAGCAGCAATACGTCCCATTATTGGTCTTTTCTTTGGATCACGATCTCCACCACATCCTACTAAAGTTATTACTCTACCCTTTTTATTTTCAGTAAAAGCTTTTACTATTTTTTCTACAGCATCTGGAGTATGAGCATAATCGATAACTGCTTCACCATCTTTTACTTTAATTTGTTCACATCTACCTTTAGGTGGATATATTTCTTTAGTTACTTTTATGATATCTTCAATACTATAGCCTAAATTATTAATTAAAGATAAAGAAGTTAAATAATTATAAACATTAAATGTACTTCTTAAATTAGTATCTACTTCATATTCTTTAGTTGGAGTAGAAAAATTAATATGAGTACCATGTTCTGTATCATGATATGAATTTATTTTATAATCTTCTCCTTTTAAACCAAATGTTTTAGTATTGGAATATTTATTTAACCAAGAATCAGCATAAGGATCATCTTTATTAATTATCATTGGTCCTTCTAATTGTTTTAAAATCAATTGCTTAGCTTGAAGATAGTTTTCCATAGTTTTATGATAATCTAAATGATCTTGAGTTAAATTAGTAAATGCTGCTACTTTAAATTTTAAACCTTCTACTCTTTTTTGATCTAAAGCATGAGAACTAACTTCCATCATAACGTTTTTACAACCTTTTTCTTTAGCAGTTAGTATTAAATCATATAAATCTAAGATATTAGGTGTAGTATTTGGTATTTCTATAAAATCTTCATTTGGGATATAGAATCCTATTGTACCAATATATGCTGTTTTAGAACCCAGTTTATTTAATATTTGATAAGTTAGATATGCTGTTGTTGTTTTACCATTTGTTCCTGTTACAGCAATTAAATTCATTTTATTAGCTTCTTTAGCATAGTGATTACTAATATAATTAGTTAACCATTCATTAGTATCTTTTACTATTTCTTTTGGGACAGTACAATTAGTATCGTGTTCTGCTATTATTTTAGTTGCACCATTTTCAATGGCTTTGTCTATAAAATCATGACCATCTACTGTTGATCCTTTTAAAGCTACAAAGGTATCACCTGGTTTTACTTTTCTAGAATCTATTTTAATATTTATCATAAATTTTCACCTCTAGTAATAATATATTATTTTTTAGAATTTTATACAATTGTTAATATTCCACATTATTTTATTATTTATTTTTTTAAATCCACACATATTTTTTCTTGCTTTTTTTTATTAATTGTATTATTCTCTTATAAAGGGTGTAGGAATATGATAAAAATGATGAGTGACAATGTTAATACTATTATAGATAAAATGATTACTATTTCTATTGGTAGTTTTGTTGTTTCATCTTCTAATGTTATTAATAATGTACTTAGTTAAGGTTTCCTTTTTTAAAGGATACCTTTTTTTATTGGTTTCTATATTCTAGAAGGAGGATTTATGGAAAAGAAAAAAATGATGTATGACATCGATGAACAACCACCACTTGGGAAATTTATTGTTCTAGCTTTGCAACATGTTTTTGCAATGTTTGGAGCAACAATTTTAGTTCCAATACTTGTTAATAGTGCCGCAGGAGAAACAGTTTTAACAATTCCGGTTGCTTTAGTAACATCGGGGATTGGAACTTTGATTTATATTTTATGTACGAAAGGTAGATCTCCTGTATATTTAGGTAGTTCTTTTGCCTTTATTACACCAATTGCTGCTGCTTTTATGAAAGGGGGAATTAGTGGAGCAATGACAGGAATTATGGCTGTTGGTCTAATTTATGTTATTGTTGCTATTATAATTCACTTTATTGGAAAAGATTGGCTTGATAAATTATTACCACCAATTGTTATTGGACCTATGATAATGGTTATTGGTTTAGGTCTTGCTCCATCAGCTATTTCGCAGATAGGTTTAACTAGTGGAACTAGTTTAGAGTGGAAGACTTTAGTGGTAGCTGTTGTTGCTTTTTTAGTAACGGCTTTAGTAATGACAAAAGCAAAAGGCTTTTTTAAGATTATTCCATTTTTAGTAGGAATAATTGCTGGATATATAATGGCAATTGTTTTAGGAATGGTTGATTTTACACCTGTATTAGAAGCAAAATTTTTCAGTATGCCAGATTTTATTATTCCGTTTGTTGATTATAAAATCAGTTTTGCCGCTTTATTAACTATTGCACCAATTGCTCTTGTTACTATGTGTGAACATATTGGAGATCATACTGCTTTAAGTCAAATAATTGGAAAGGATTTAATTAAAGATCCTGGGCTTGATAGAACCTTAATGGGCGATGGTATTGCAACATTTGTTGCTGGTGCTTTAGGTGGTCCAGCAAATACTACATATGGAGAAAATACTTCTGTAGTAGGAATGACTAAAGTTGCTTCAGTTAAAGTAATTGGTCTTGCTGCAATTATTGCAATTTTAATTGGATTTTTAGGAAAGTTTACAGCATTAGTATCTACAATACCTGATGCTGTATTAGGAGGAGTATCATTATTACTTTATGGCTTTATTGCAATAAATGGATTAAAAGTTTTAATTGAAAAGCAAATTAATTTTGAAATATCTAAAAATATTGTTGTTGCTTCTTCAATGTTAGTCTTAGGTCTTGGAGGAGCTGCTATATCAATTGCAACAGGTGATTTAAATATTACTATTTCAGGTATGAGTTTAGCTTCTATTGTTGGTATACTTTTAAATTTATTATTACCTGATGAAGTTGGTTATGAACAAGAAGTTGTTAATAAGAAAAAAAATAATATTATAGAAAGTAAATCTTTAGAAGAAGAAATAGATAAATTAAAAAATGATATAAAAGATGAATTAACTATTTCTTTAAAAGAGGAGATAATTGAAGCTATTAAAAATGAATTAAATACAGGAGAGAAAAAGAAAAGTAAGAAAAAAGAATAGGAATGGTTTAGATGAATAATGTTATAGAGTTAAAACATCCTTTAATTGAACATAAATTAGCTATTTTAAGGGATAAGAGAACTGGGACAAAGGAATTTAGAGAATTAATAAAGGAAATTGGAATATTTTTGTGTTATGAAGCAATGAGTGATGCTAAGCTTAAAAAAGTAGAAATAGAAACGCCAATAGAGAAAATGAAAACTGGTAAGTTAGATGAAGATAAGTATGCTTTTGTTCCTATCTTACGAGCTGGGATGGGAATGTTAGATGGAGTTATTAGTGTCATTCCAAATGCTAAAATTGGTCATATTGGAATGTATCGTGATGAAGAAACTTTTGAACCTGTAAATTATTTTTTCAAAGTGCCAAAAGATATTGCTAAGAGAGAAGTTATTATCTTAGATCCTATGTTAGCTACAGGAGGCTCTGCTATTGATGCTATAAGTTTATTAAAAAGTAAGGGTGTTAAAAAAATTAAATTTATCTGTATTATAGCTGCTCCAGAGGGAATAAAGAAGGTTACTGAAAAGTATCCTGACGTTATGATTTATTGTGCTAAGATAGATAAATGTTTAAATAGTAATAAATATATTGTTCCGGGTTTAGGAGATGCTGGAGATCGAATATTTGGGACAAAATAAAAGTCGTATTTAACGACTTTTTTTATGCAAAGAATTGTTCATACCAAATAATAAAGGTATAAATAGTCCATACTTTTTTATAGCAATCTTTTTTACCACTTTTGTGACTTTCTAATAGTTTTATTATACGTTTAGTATCAAAGAATTTTTGAGCTATAGGACTATTAAATTTATCTTTTATTTCTTGATATAAATCTTCTTCTCTAATCCATTCTCTTAATGGAACTGGGAATCCTAGTTTTTTCTTTTTATATGATTCGTTTGGTATAACTTTTTTAGCAGCTAAACGTAAAGCTGGTTTAGTAGTTTCTTTATTTATTTTAGCTGATACTGGTAGTTTTCTTGCTACTTCGTATACTTCTTTATCTAAGAAAGGAGTTCTAGCTTCTAAGCCAAACATCATTGTATTACGATCAACAGCATGTAGAAAGTCACGAACTAACCAGAAATAAAAATCTATTACTTGTCTTTGAACCATCGTTGAATTATCTTTATATTCTTCATAGAAAGGAGCAACGATGTCTTTGGTATGAATTTGATTAGAACATTTTACAATTTTCATTGCTTCTTCATCACGAAAGACACGGCCTAAACCAATATTGTAGTCTTTTAATTTACGACCACGACGGTAGATAAAGTTAAAACCACGTACTTCTGGTAGTAAGCCAGCTATCGCTGAGGCTGCTCTTCTTAATGGATAAGGTATTTTCATATACCAAGCTTGATCTATTTCTTCTTTATAGGTATTATAGCCACCAAATAACTCATCAGCACCTTCCCCTGATAAAACAACTTTTACATCTTCAGAGGCGATTTGGGCTACAAAATATAAGGCAATTGCTGATGGATCAGCTAATGGCTCGTCCATGTGATACATTATCTTAGGAAAAGCTTCAATATATTCTTTTTTAGTAATTTTTTTAGATTTATTAGTAATGCCTAATTTTTCTGCTAAATCTTTAGCATATGATATTTCATCATATTTAGGATTATCATATCCTACAGTATAAGTTTTATCTGGTTTACTTACAGAAACAAGATATGACGAATCAATACCACTTGATAAGAATGAACCGACTTCAACATCAGCTATTTCATGATGTTTTACAGAATCTTCCATAGATTTTTGAATATCTTTAACAATATTGTTTAAATCTTGTTCAGTTTCAGTAAATTCTAGCTTAAAGAAGCGTTCTATTTTTTTAGTTCTATTTTTATATATTAGTTGATGTCCTGGTTCAAGACGATAAACTCCTTTAAAGAATGTTTCTTCTGTTGGCGTAGAATTAAAACATAAGTATGCAGATAGAATTTGATCATTAAATTCTTTTTTGAAATCAGGATGATCTAGAAAAGCTTTTATTTCAGAGGCGAACATAAAGGTGTTATTGTTTTCATAATAGTATAAAGGTTTAATTCCCCAACCATCTCTGGCTAAAAATAATTCTTTTTCTTTAGAATCCCAAATAGCAAAAGCAAACATTCCTCTTAGTTTTTTAGTTAATTCATGTCCCCACTCTTCGTATCCATGAACTAGGACTTCAGTATCAGAAGAAGTAGTAAATTGGTGTTTTTTCTTTTTTAATTCTTCACGTAGTTCCACATAATTATAAATTTCACCATTAAAGACAATAGCTATATCTTTATTTTCATTGTAGATTGGTTGATTTCCTGTTGTTAAATCGATAATAGATAAACGACGATGACCAAGAGCTGCTAATTCATCTAAATAAAATCCTTCTGCATCTGGTCCACGATAAGCTATACGATCTGTCATTGCTTTTAATATTTTTTTAGTTGGTTTTTTGGTATTACTAATATAACCGGCTATACCACACATAATATCACCTTAACTTCCTAATATATATTCATAGTAATTATTATCAATAATTAATTTGCTAATACTAAAACTATTAGCAACACGATTGTTAATACGCTTTACATATTCTTCTATTGTTTCATCTTTTAATTCTTTACCTTCTTTTAAAGTAAATGTTTTAGTACTAGAATCATATGAACCATAATCACTGGTCCAACTGCGATTAGAAAATATCGCTAGTCCTTCATAATCACTTAGAATATCTTTACCAACAATTAATCTCGAATCATAGTCAATACCAAAAAGATTTAAGATAGTTGGTAATACATCAATTTGACTTCCAACTTTATCAATTACTATTGGTTCTTCTATTTGATTATTCCAAAGAATAAAATTACTATGATTCACTTCTATTGTATCATCTTTTTCATAAGTTGCGGCTTCATTCATTTCATCGATTGACAGTGTATATGGATAATGATCTCCAACTAAAGCAATTACGGTGTTATCAAGTTCACCTGACTCTTCTAAGTCTTTTATTAGTTCTTCTAACATTTTATCTAATTCAACTTGAGCAGCAAGATAGTATTTAACTGAATCAGAGTATGTTAAATCTTTAACACTATCAAGATGAATTCTAGCAATATTATCACCACTATTATAAGGTGAATGTCCACTTACAGTTACGTAGTAAGTAACAAAGTTTCCTTCTTTATTTAAGTAATCAGGTGTTGTAACTTCAATCATTTTAGAATCTTGGGGAAGCCATCCACAATCCATTCGATCTTCTAAACCATTACCACATCCTAAGTAGTTAGTAAATCCTAATGTCTTCATAGTAATATTTCTCTTATAATAAGTATAAGTCCAATTATGATAACTATGGATACGATATCCTAGTTGAGAGAATGTATTGCCTAAAGCATATGATATTTTAGGTGTTTTTTTCTTCCAAGTACTTAGTATTTCTTGAGTAGGTATTAAACCTGTTGTTGCTTGGAATTCCCCACCTGTTGTGCTTAAAAAAACTGGAGAATAGAAATTATTAAAGACAAAACCATTATTAACCATTTTATATAGTGTAGGTGTTCTTGTTTCATCTACAGCTATTTCATTAAAGCCTTCTGCAAGGATAAAAATAAGATTTTTATCCTTAAATAATCCTGTATATTTATTTTTATTAGTAGGACTACTATTAGTAACATAATTATTTATTTTATTTATGTTATTATTATTTGTTTCTGAAAGATTTAAATCTAGTATATTGTCACCATATTCTATTTCTGTTGGTTCTTTTTCTTCAGGTTTAGCTTCTATTATCAAGTCTGTATCATAACCCCATATTTGTCTTTTTAAATCTATTTTTGTATAAGTTAACATACCAAATGAATCGATAATTGATATTTGATCATCTATTTTAAAGTATAAATCTTTTTTTTCTTGACTTGGTATTAAAGTTAAAAAAGTAAATATATATGAAGTTATTAACATGAAGAAAAGGGATATAATAGATTCTTTATGATATTTGGAAAAATCTATTTTTCTATTTAAGATAATTAAAATAATTAGAGGTATTAAATATAAACTAAAGACTAAAAGATGATCTAATATAGCATCTTTTATTATATTAGAAAAATCTAGAGCTTGATTTGCTAAACTAATAGTAGAAAATGAAAAAGGAATAGAAAATAAGTTATAGAAGATATATTGAACTTCAAAGTAGATAGTTATCACAAGAGTTATTATGATACTTATTATTTTATTCATTTTATAAAAAAAGGATTTACTTAATAGGGTAAAAAATAAACAAAAAGGAAGAGAATAGATAAGAACGTAGATTAACCCTAGATTAAATAGATGATTTGTAATTACTATTTTAGATATAATTTCTAAGTATAAAATAGTAAAGAAAAAATATATAAAAGGATGAATTTTTAATTTTTTCATTTTAATCTCTTCTTTCTGCATTCATGCTAGATATTATACCACAAATTACCATTTTTATTAAAAATATAATAATAAAAAAAGAATGTCTTAATAGATTTAAGCATTCTTTATTAAACTTAGTTGGACTTTTTGTTTAGTTAGGTCAATGTCTGAGACATAACATGTTACTATATCACCGACATGGACGATGTCATTAGGATCTTTAACGAATGAGTTACTCATTTTAGATATATGAATCAAGCCATCATCATGTAAACCGATATCAACAAAAGCACCAAATGAAGCAACATTTCTTACTGTACCCTGAAGTTCCATACCAATTTTTAAATCTTCAAGATGAAGAATATCACTTTTTAGAATTGGAGCTTCTAATTCATCACGAGGATCTAATCCGGGATTTAGAAGTTCTTTTATAATATCTTCAATTGTATAAATATCACTATTTAATTCTTCTGCAAGAGTTATAGCTTTTTGTTTAGATAAAGTGTCTTTAAATTCTTGTGTATTAATATCTTTAATATCTAACTGAAGTTTAGCTAATAGTTTATTTGTTAAATCATAACTTTCAGGGTGAATTCCCGTTTTATCTAAAGGATTAGTTCCATCTGGAATACGTAGAAAACCTATTGATTGTTCATATATTTTATTAGACATTCCTTTTATGTCTTTGATTTCTAAACGAGAAGTGAATTTTTTTTCTTCTTTAGCTTTATATAAATTTTCAATAACTGATTTTGTAAGTCCTGAGACATATTTTAAAATACTTTTAGAAGCAGTATTAATGTTTACTCCTACTTCATTTACTACTTTAGAAGTCGTAAAATCTAAAGCTTCTGTTAATTCTTTTTGATTGACATCATATTGGTACTCACCTACACCAATTGATTTAGGATCTATTTTTACTAGTTCTGATAAGGGATCTTGAAGACGACGCCCTATTGATACAGCACTTCTTTTTTCAACTGCTAAATCTGGGAATTCTTCAATTGCTAGTTTGGATGCACTATAGATAGACGCTCCTGCTTCAGAAGTAATAACATATTTACAATTTAGTTTGTAGTCTCTAATTAAATCTGCACAGAATTTTTCTGATTCACGAGAAGCTGTTCCATTACCAATTGATATAATATCTACTTTGTATTTTTCAATTAAGTTTTTAACAATTATTTTACTTTGTTCAAGATATTTATCTTGATTTGAACTATTTAGGAATGGTTTAATTACTGTTGAATCTAAGTATTTACCATTTTTATCAACAACTGCTAATTTACAACCATTAACATAACCAGGGTCAAAACCTAATACGACCATTCCTTTTATTGGTCTTGTTAGTAGTAAGTGTTCTAAATTAGTAGAAAATGTTTTTATAGCTTGTTTATCAGCTGTTTCGGTTAATTCACTACGAATTTCTCTTTCAATACTTGGAAGGATTAATCTTTTTAGTGAATCTTTTATAGCTTCCTTTACTAAATCTACTACGAATGAGTCTTTGTTTTTTATTAATTTTCCTTCTAAATAATTTTGAATTACTTCATTATCCATGTCGATAGAAACACTTAATACTTTTTCCTTTTCTCCTCTATTTAAGGCAAGAACACGATAATGTTTAATATATTTAATTCTATCTGTAAAATCATAGTACATTTCATATAATTTATGTTCATCTTGAGCATTCTTTTTTAATTTTGAAGAGATTGTTCCATTTGTAAAAACATTATAACGGATCCATTTACGATAAGAAGCATTATCACTTATCCATTCAGCTATTATATATCCTGCTCCTTCTAATGCTGAAGAGGAATCTTTTATATTTTCATTTATAAATTTTTTGGCCATTTCTTCTAAACTACCAGTTGTTGGAAATGACATAATCATTTTAGCAAGTGGCTCTAAACCATTTTTAATTGCTTCACTAGCTTTCGTTTTCTTTTTTTCTTTATATGGGCGATATATATCTTCTACTTCTGTTAATTTATGACACTTTAAAATAGCGTCTTGAATTTCAGGAGTAAGAAGTCCTTTTTCATCAATTAATCTAATAACGTCATTTTTACGATTTAAAAGATTTTCTTGATATTTATATTGTTCTTCAATAGCTCTTATTTGGTCTTCATTTAAGTTACCTGTTTTTTCTTTACGATATCTAGCAATAAAAGGTATTGTTGCTCCTTCTTCTAGCATAGATAGAACTTCTTTTATTTGTTGTTCTTTTAAGTTTAATGTCTCAACTAAATATTTTATTACTTCTTCCATTTTAATCACCATTTATTATTATAACAGAAATGGGTGATTTACTAAATAAAAAGAACAAGATTATTTAGTTTCTTATTCTTTTTTATTTGGTTCTTTCTTTTTAGGTTGTTCTTCTTCCATAATTGGTGCACTTTTAGCCGATTCTTCAATTACTTTACTTATTTCGATTACTCCAGTTTTTTCTAGTTCTTCATGATAATTCATAGCCATACCAATAACAAAAGCATAGGATAATAAGTAAACCCATAACATTAAAATAACAATATTAGCTAAACTACCATAGAAGACAGAGTAATTTGCATAATGACTTATATAATATGAATATAATGATGTTATGGCAATCCAAGTAATAGTAGTAAATATTGCTCCACCATTTACGTTACGACTCGGTATTTTACGATCTGGAGCCATTGTGTAGATTGTTTTTATAAAGAAGAAGATAATTAACCAAGAAATTGGACCATTAAGTAAGTTAATACACTTAACAACAATCTCAGTTGTCTCGGCATCTAAATTAAAGTAATGTAATAAATCAATAATACTCGTACCTAGTAAAGGGACTGCTAAAACGAATAGTAAAAGAATAACAATTACTAGTTCCATTATGATTGCTTTTAATCTTCTTTTAAAGAAGCCAGAGTCTTTAATACCATAGATGGTATTAGAAGCAACTATTATAGAAGACATACCATTACTAGCGATAAAATATCCTACTCCTAATGTTATAAAGAAAGTTGGAGTTATTTTAGTAGCTGTTATTATAGGTGTAACTAACTCTGCTACATCTTTACTTAAAACATTGGAAATAAGATTTTGAACTAAATCATTAGAAAGATTTAAATATGAACACGCATAACCTATTAATGTAATAGTTGGAACTACTGATAAGAAAAGAAAGAAAGCTACTTGCCCTGGTAAAACAAGCATTTCGGGACGCCAAAAGGCCTCCCAAAATCTTTGAAAAAACTTTTTCTTATTTTTCCTTTTCATTTTTATCGTCTTCTAGTTCTGCTTTTTTAGCACGCATGTCTTCAACTGATTCATTAATAGAGTCTTCAATTGTTTTCATATCATTAGTTATCATACTATAACCAATAGCAGCTCCATGTTCATAAGGTAAATTTTTAAATTCTTTATATAGTTTTCTAATATAACTTACAACTTGTTTTTCTTGATATCCGACTAAATAAATTAAATATTCATTACCATCTGTACGCATAATATCTGTATTATCTAATTGAGTCTTAATTAGAACATTAGCAGCTGCTTTTATTTGAGCATCTCCTTGTTCATATCCAAGAGTATCATTTATACTACGTACTTGATTTAAGTCAATAATAATAGTTGCTTGTGGATATATAGTATTTTTATTCCAACTAGCTATATTTTCATTAAGATAATTACGATTTTTTAGTGAAGTTAATTGATCTATGTATTTTAGTTTATCTTCTTTTTTTATTTTCTTAACTATTTTTATTTGTTTAGTAGAACGATATACTAAGTATAGAATAATTATAAATAATAAGATTACAATAATTGAATATTTAGCAACTTTACTTAAAATTGTTCCAGAACGCATAGTATATGAATGGTTATAATTACCTTTAATTTTAACTTCTTTTGGATCTAGAGTTTGAATATACTTACTAAATAATAAATTAAAAGTATCATTATTTAAAGCGTAGAAATTATATGTTTCTGATAACGTATTATTATATCTAATTAAATAATTACTTAAGTATGATTTTTTATAATAATTAAATACTTCATCATCCATTATAAAAATGGTATCTTTACGTGCTAATTTTTTAATATCTTTTTCATCTTCATAGGTTTTTATTTTTATACCACCAAGAGATGTTAAATATTTTTCAAGGATACTATTTTTTTGTACATAGACTGTTTTATCTGTTAATGAAGATATTGAGTTTATTACAAGTGGATTTGATTCAGGAGCAGCAATTACAAAGGAGATATTCATTAAAGATTCTATTTCTTGATATTTAGAATCTAAATTATAATAATTATAGAATAAATCAATACTACGATTAGCAATTGCTTCAGTAAATTTTGAGAAGTTTTTGTATCTAATTGATTTAAATTCTGTATTACTAAATTCGCTAAATCTAGTTAAGTATTCACTTACTATACCACCATATGTTCCACTAATTAAAACTTCATATGGGCTTTTATCTATAAAGCCATAATTATATGTATCTGCTTGAATACTATCAATTTCTTTATCAGAAATTGATAAAGCATCTATAAATGTATTTAATTCATTTTGATTTATTGAAGTATTTAGATTTTCTTCTTCCCATTTATAAAAGTATTTTTTTATAATACTACTAAATGTATCTTTTTCTTTAGGGTCAAAAATAAAGTATTTATTTAAATCACTAGCATGAAAATCAATATAGTAATTAGATGTTAAAATTGAAGTTAGATTTTCTTCTAATGGTATTAAAGCTACTTCAATATTATCGCCATTTTCAAGAGCTTCAAAGATGTTAGTAGATGTCTCATAAGTATTTAAGATTGTATTATTAACATCATTTAAATATTTAGTAATATTTTTCTCATCAGAGGTTAAAATACCTATTTTACGGTTGCTTAATTGTGAGATATTACTCATTTCTATTTTTTCTTTACTTATAACTACATAATGTTCTTTATAAAATAAAACATCTGTATCATCTAAATCATATACTACTTTAAATGATCCTTCTTTAACGTCTTCACCTAGATTATAGGTGATTTCATTGACATTTAAATTGTATTCTGTTTCTAAACTTTTTATAAAGTCAAAGAATACACCGCTACCTGATTTCCCAAAGATATCTAAGTTATTTGGAACACTTAAATTTTGAACAACATTAACATTTTCTGTAATCCATTCTTTTTCTTCAACAGTTAATTTATTTTCGTCATTTAGAATTCGATATGTTATTAAACCTAAGATTGCTAAGGCTAAAATTGCTAAAATGACAATTATTATAATTTTACTATTAAGTTTTGTCTTTTTCATATTAATCATCTTTCTCGGTAGTTGAAGAATCTGCTTCTTTGTCCGTTACTTGGCGATTATTATTCCATTTTAAACCACTACCATTTTTATTTTTGGCTCCAGAAATAATAAAGCCATCACTTGTTTCAGTTGCTGATTTTTTTAAAGTAATGTTGAAATCATAAAAACTTTGTTCATCTTCAGTAAATTCTTCTAAAGATTTTAAAGCAATACTTTCAGCTTCTACTAAATCAACATTTTCTTGGAACTGAAAAGTAATATATATAATTTTTCCGGTAATAATTAAATCAACGGATTTTACTTTATCATTATTTGATTGGTTATGTTCAAAATCTGATTGACGTGATTCAGTTATTTCGTAATTTTCAATTCCTTCTAAACGATTTCCATATTTGTCAGCACCATTACCGACATAGAAACATTGAATTAGAATAGTTACAATAAGTACCACACAGACAATAACAACCGCCATTAAAATTGTAAAAACACGATGTTCTTTGTAAAATTGTTTAATTTTTTTCATTCTTTTTCCCACCTCTTTTAGGTACTTAAATTATACTACATTATATGTTTATAAGCAATTGTTTACGTCTTTTTACATATGAACAATGATGAAGAATTTGACTTAATTAATTATTGCCTCTATTATATAGAGACGAAAGAAGGGGTTTTATGAAAGTTAATAAAAAAACTAATATTATTGTATCAGACTTAAATAGCGATGAACTTTTATTACTTCTTAAAGAAATAAATAAAACTCCATTGTTATTTAGAAGGCAGTTAGATTTACCAGAATATATTTCTTTCGGTAATGAGATTGAATTAAATAATCTTAATATGGCTAGTGCGTCTTTAACTGTTGGCCTTTTTAATGATGTTCATGAGTTATCAGGTAAGCAACAATTTGTTGTTAAAAGTGATCAGACAGTAGATGTTGAGATTACTACTCCTATCTTAGGAAATGATACTGATAGATGGGATTTATTTTATGATATGTATGATATTTTAAGTAATACAGGAGCAACAATAGGTGGAAATACTTCGTGTCATGTTCATTATGGCACACATATGATTAATACTCCTCATAAACTATCTTTGTTACTAAAAACATTAGTTGTCTTTGAACCAATTATTTTTAAATTTGGATATGGTGAAGATTCATTACCTCGTGAATTATTAAAATATAGAGAAAATTATGTTTTATTTTCTCCAATGATGACTCCACAAAGAGTTAAACGTTTTACAGATGCTTTGGATAATTTTAATTTTAAAAATCCAGGAGTTATGAATATGGCTTTTAGAAGCTTTTTAACATGTGATTTTGGCTTTAGACCGGTATTTAATTTTAATAATTTTGATTTTATGAAATTACAACATAAGATTGGATTTGATGCTCCTAAAGAAGATGATCATATTGAAGTTAGATGTAATAATGGAACTTTAAAACCTGAAATAGCACAAAATTATATTAATTTAGTAGCACATATTATATGGGCAGTAAATGAAGATAGAATTGATGAGAAATATATAGAAGAACAATATCTTAAATATAAAAAGAAAAAATATAATTTTGATTATCATTATATGATTATTGAAAATCAAGAAGAAGGTATGCGCTATAATCGTATGTTATCTGGTTTTGATAATATTAGAATGGATAAAGCTTTAAAATTAGCTGATATGATTTTTTTAAATGATATTGATAAATTTTATTTTTTAAAGCAATATCTTAAATTATTTAATGCTAAGGAAGATGTTGTTTTGGAAATGATAAAAAAATAAGAAGTTATAGATTGTCTATAACTTCTTTTAATTTATTTTCGTCCCAAATTTCAATACCTAGTTTTTGGGCTTTTTCATATTTACTTCCTGGTGAATCTCCTACTATAACAACATCTGTTTTTTTACTTACTGATTCAACAGCTGTTCCATCATATTTTTCTAATATGTTTTTTATTTCGTCACGTGTCATAAAACTAATAGTTCCTGTTATAACAAATTTTTTATTAGATATTAAAGGATTATTTAAAGTCTTTTCTCCTTTATAGGTCATATTAATACCTATATTTTTTAAATTATTTATTAATTTTATATTTTCTTCTTTAGTAAAATAGTCATGGATATTATTAGCTAATACTTCGCCAATATCTTTTATGGCAGTTAATTCTTCAGTAGTTGCATTCATTAAGTTATCTATATTATCGTATTTTTTAGCTAGGACTTTAGCAGTTTTGGCCCCTATGCCAGAAATTCCTAAAGCAAAGAGAAGTCTCTCTAAAGAATTATTTTTACTTGCTTCTATTGAAGTTAGTAAATTATCAACACTCTTTTTACCAAATCCTTCTAATTCAATTAGTTCTTCTTTACGGTCTTTTAAGTTATAAATATCTTCTATTTTAGTAATGATATTCATATTATAAAAATCTTCTATTATTGCATCTCCTAGACCATCAATATTCATAGCCGGACGGGAAACAAAATGGATTAATCCTTCGATTTTACGTGCTGGGCAATGGTTGTTTGGACATAAGTAATCTATTCCTGATGGAGATTTTATTAGTTTGGTATGACAAATTGGGCATTCACTTATCATTTCAAATAAAGAAACATTTTGACGACGTTCTAAAACAGGTTCGACAACTTCGGGAATAACATCACCGGCTTTGTGAATAATAACATAATCACCTATTCTTAAGTCTTTTTCGCGAATATATGATTCGTTATGCAATGTCGCACGACGAATGGTACTACCAGCTACTTTTACTGGAGCTAAGACAGCATTTGGTGTAATTTGTCCAGTACGACCAACAGTAAAGATTATATCTTCTAATTGAGTTACAACTTTTTCAGCAGGGAATTTGTATGCAACAGCCCATCTTGGATAACGAGCAGTATTTCCCATCTTTCTTTGGCCAGCTATATCATTTAATTTAATTACGATACCATCTATTTCATAAGGTAAATCTGGTCTTTTTTCTGTCCATTCTTCGATATATTCTTTTATTTCTTGAAAGTTATGAACTTTACGAGAATTAGGATTAATAGGAAGACCTAATTTTTCTAATTCTTTTAATGTGTCATAATGTGTTTTTTCTGTTGTATTAGGAACGTGGTATAAAACTGTATCTAGTTTTCGTTCTTTAGCAATAGCGCTATTTAATTGACGTGCTGAGCCAGCTGCTGCATTACGAGGGTTTTGAAAAGGTTCTTCACCATTAGCAATTCTTTTTTTATTGGCTTCAGCAAAACTTTTTTTAGTCATGTATATTTCCCCACGAACTTCTAAGTCGATAGGTTCCTTTAGCTTTATTGGAACATATTTAATTGTTTTAAAGTTATTTGTAATATCTTCGCCAGTAACTCCATCACCTCTAGTTGCAGCTGAAATTAATAGACCATCTTTATAAGTTAAGTTTACCCCTAATCCGTCCATTTTTAATTCACAGACAAATTCTGGGTCTTTTATTTCTTTTTCTACTCTAGTAACAAAGGCTTCTACTTCATCTTCATTGAAGACATCAGCAAGACTAAACATTGGGGTTTGATGAGTTATTTTAGCAAAAGAATCTAGAATTTTAGTTCCAACATTAGAAGTTGGTGATTCTGGAAGCTTATATTCAGGATATTCTTCTTCTAAACGAAATAATTCCATTAGTAAACTATCATATTCATTATCCGTTAATGTTGGATTATCATTTAAATAATAATCAACATTAGCTTGATTAAGAGTTTTTACTAAGTCTGCTATTCTTTCTTTAGGATTCATATTACCTCCATAGATTTTCAGGATATTCCTTTTCTTCAACTAATCTTTTTATTGAATTACGAACTAATTCTGTATCTTCTTTATAAGTTACACCATACCATGTAGCATTAGTATGTAATACTTTTACTTTAGCATAACCTTCTTTATTAGCTTCATCTAAAACATCAGGAATTAAAAATTCACATTTTTCTAGATTATTAGCATTTTCTTTAAAGAATAAGTTCATTTTTTCTTCTAGATACGGAAAAATAGTAGGATCAAAAACAAGCATGTTCATTGATACTAAGTCTTGATTATTTATATAAAATTCTTTTGATCCATTTAATGGAGTACATTTTATTTTGTCGCCATCTTTGATTATTGAACTCTCAGTGATTGATTTTAGATTGTTATCTTGAGTGGCTATTACACCTCTTTTTACTGAACCATTTTCAGTCATTGTTTTTATTGCTTCGTAACCGATTGTTGCATATTCTTTTGGTGATGATTTTTCAATAAAGTTTTTGGCAACGATAAAGGCATCACGACCATAAAAATCATCAGCATTTATTACTAAGAAAGGCTCACAGATGTTATCTTTAGCACAATATATAGCTTGGGCGGTTCCCCAAGGTTTAACTCTGTCTTTAGGAATATCTACAAACTTTGGAATATTTTCCATTTTTTGAAAAACATATTCAACTGGAATATGTGGTTCAACTCGTGCTCCAATTGTTTCTTTAAATACTTCATAGTTTTCTTCTTTAATGATAAAAATAACTTTTGAAAAACCTGTTTTTATTGCATCATAAATAGAGTAATCGATTATAAATTCATCGTTTGGTCCCATTGGAGCAATTTGTTTTAATCCTCCAAATCTACTGCCCATTCCTGCAGCCATAATTAATAATTCCATATTTTTTCCTTCTTTCTATATCTTTTTTATACTTTTATGGTTTTTTAATAATTTTCTAATACCAAAATTTTTGGCAAAAGCAACGGTTATAAAGTCACCTTTAACACTAGTAACAACCCCACGACCATAAATCGTGTGCATGATTATGTCGCCATCTTTGAATTCAACCTCGCCTTCTTTATGATATAACTCTTCTTTATTTATTTGTTCTTCTGGAAGCATTTTTTCGTTATCTACTTCTAATAATTCTGGAGTTATTTCTTTGATAAAACGACTTGGAGGATTAATTACGTCTTTACCATATAACATTCTTCGTTTAGCATTAGAGATAAATAATTTCTCTTTAGCTCTGGTAATGCCTACGTAACACAATCTTCTTTCTTCTTCTAAGCCATCATTTGAGAATGAATTTTGATGAGGGAAAATGCCATCTTCCATACCAATTAAGAAAACTACAGAAAATTCTAATCCTTTAGCACTATGAACGGTCATTAATGTTACGACATCGTCTTGTTCTTGATGCTCTGAAATATCTGCTATTAAACTTACTTCTTCTAAGAAATCAGCTAGTGATACTGAACCGGTTCTTTCTTCAAATGTTTTAGTAATTGATTTAAATTCTTCTAAGTTTTCTAAACGTAATTCACTTTCGAGATTATTTTCGTTTTCATATTCTTCTCTTATTCCTGTCTCTTCAAGAATTAATTCGATTAATTCTGTTAAAGTAAGATTTTCACTTTCTTGGGTTAAATGAAGAATTAGCTCTTTAAACAATTGCTCTTTCCCCTTGGAAATAGCTTGGAACATAGAGATTCCTTTATCTTTGGCTTCGGCTTCTAATTTAGCTATCGTAGAAGTTCCGATTCCTCTTTTAGGAACGTTTATTACACGGCGAAGACTTATTTCATCATCGTTATTTAATATTAA
The DNA here is from genome assembly GCA_944332265.1 of uncultured Bacilli bacterium. Classification (GTDB taxonomy): domain Bacteria; phylum Bacillota_I; class Bacilli_A; order RF39; family UBA660; genus Coprovivens. Next base: position 5,270 of record CALVJQ010000022.1, on the reverse strand, counting down.
ACGTAAATAGCATAATAGATCTTTAATTTCTTTACGAGAATAGAAATAATAACTACCTACAACTTTATAGGGAATATTTGCTTTTAAAAACATTTCTTCAACTAATCTGGATTGGGCATTAGTACGATATAAAACTGCTATATCATTTTTTTGATATCCTTCAGATAGTAATTTTTTTATTTCATCTAAAACTAATTGAATTTCGTGACGATCATCATAAGCACGAAGGTATTTAGTTTTGGTTCCTTCCCCATTATTGCTCCATAGATTTTTTTCTTTTCGTTCTTTATTATTTTTGATTACAGAATTTGCAGCATCTAAAATATTCTTTGTCGAACGATAATTTTCTTCTAATGCAATAACGGCAGCATTTTTATAATCTTTTTCAAAATTTAATATATTATGAAAATTGGCTCCTCTAAACATATAAATAGATTGATCAGGGTCCCCAACAACAAAGATATTATGGTATTTACTAGCTAATAAACGAGATAGTTTATATTGAACATCATTTGTATCTTGATACTCATCAATTAAAATATATTTAAAACGATCTTGATAGCTTTCAAGAATATCTTTATTGTTTATAAATAGTTTTACTGGTAATAATAATAAATCATCAAAATCTACTGAATTATTTTTCTTTAAAATGTCATTATAATCATAATAAACTTTTTCTGCTATTTGATCTTGAGGAGTATTAAAAAATTTATTTATCTCTTCATTAGTTAACATTTCATTTTTTATTTTACTTATTCTATTTCTTATGTATCCTGGTGTTGCTAATTTAGGATCATATCCATTATCTTTTATTATTTTTTTTATAATTGATAAAGCATCATCGCTATCAATTATTGTAAAATTACGATCTAACCCTAATAAAGGTGCATTTTCACGAATAATACGTACTCCTAAAGCATGAAAAGTACCAACAAAAGTATTATTATCAGGAACTAGTACTTCTAGGCGCTCACGCATTTCTTTAGCAGCTTTATTAGTAAATGTTATTGCTAAAATATTGTATGATGGGATTTTTTGTTCAATTAGGTATGCTATTCTAGTAGTTAAGACTTTAGTTTTTCCAGAACCAGCACCAGCAATTACCAAACATGGGCCATCTACATGGAGTACTGCTTCTTTTTGTTTTTCGTTTAGTCCGTTTAAATAATTCATGTTGAATCCCGCCTTCTTGTTTATTATATCACGTATATTTTTCTTTTTTATTTTTTTTCAAAAAAAAAGTACTATTAGTACTCTTTTGATATTATAGATATTCCATTATTGCAACATTTTTTTCTAATTTAGCAATTAAATCATCACGATCATATTTAGAGAATATTTCATCGAATGATTTAGGGTTCATTAAAAACATGTTGTAAAATTTGACAAAGGCATCGACATAATTTTTGACACCTAAATCTTTTAAATATCTTATATTAGTTTCAACGGTATCTTTTTCTTCTTCTAATTTTTCTAATGCTAATTCAGGAATATTTTCTTTAAAGTCTTTTATAACTTCTTCTGAAAAATCCAAATCATTTAAATACATCATTATTATGCACCTCCATTTGCGTCATTGCGATTAAAACCTAAGGTCTCAGTTACAAATTTTTGAAGATTTCCTTCGTCTTGACGCATATTATATAAAGCGGCCATTAATAATATTTCATTTTCATAATTATCTTGATTATTTAGTTCTTCTTTATGTGATAAGAAGATTGCTAAATGTCTTTCAAGTTTATTTTTAGAAATATATAAATTATTTAATTTATAAGTATTTTTACCAATTAGTTCAGCTTTTAAATTATTAGTCATTTTTTGAAGTAGAGAAGATAGTTCTTGTTCTTGTTCAGCATTTAATTCAATTTTGCTATACATTTTAGTACTTGCATAGTAATCTTTTAATATTTCTGATAATTTATGTAGTTCTTCTCTATTTTCTTTAGCACTTATAATCTCAGCTAATATTTGGTTGATTTCATGACGATTAGCTAATGTTGGCAATTCTACTTGACCAAATTTTTTAGTAAAACGTTCTTGATTTAAAATATAATCAAAATATGAAACAGTAGCTCCTTCTTCAGATACTGGGATTCCATTTTCTTCACAATATTTAACACGTCTAATAATATTATCAATATTAGTTGCTAATACTTCGGGATTAGTAGCTATTATATTCTCTAGATTATATTCGATTAAGTCATCGATACCCGTTAATAGATTGTATGGTTTTTGCCATAAAACACCTAATGCATATTTGCCATTTTTTCTAGTTATACTAATTAAGTAATTTTTTAGAATTTCTATTATTTCTTTAGTATTTATAGATGTTGATAGAACATAGCAAAAGTTTCTCTTTTCTTCTTCTGACATATCATAGCCAGCGTCATTTAATAAACTTAAGTTTTCTTCATATAAAGCAACATCATAACTTAGTAAATAAGCATTTTCTTCTGTAAGACTTCCATCCATTGTTTCTATAGCATTAATTCTTTTTTGGAATTCTTCATAACTAAGTCTAAAACAACTTTTTAATTCATTAAGATTTTGAGTTATTATTTTATCATTTATTCCTTTAGCTCTTAAGATAGTTATTTTATTATTTAAATCACTATCTGCTAAATAAAGAATGTTTTGAAAATATTTATATATTGTTTCTTCATCAACATTTAAACTTCTAAGTATTTCATAGTTTCGTTCAATAAGAGTACGATCTATTTGATTTAGATAAGCCATTATTTCAGAAACTGGTGTTTCATTATAATCAGTAAATTTTTGAATTGATAAACCTATTTTTTCTAAGAATTCTTCTATAGATTCTTCAACTGGTTCTGGATCCGGTTCAATTATTGGAATAATAGTAGTTGGTTCAGAGTCAATTGTTGTTTCTTCTGTTTCTTCTTCAAGTTCTTTTGGTTCTTCATTTTCTAAAGAATTGTTTAAAGAACTTAAATCAATTTCAGAAGTAGAATCATCATTAGTGATATTAATTATTTCTTCTTGATTATCTTCTACTGATGGTTCTTCTACATCAGGAGTAGTTTCAGAAGAAGTAATTTCTTCTTTGTATATTTCAGCTGTAGAAGACTCATTATTTTCCTCTTCTGTTTCTTCACTTGGACTTATATCTTCAATTGGTTTTATTTCTTCGATATTATTTTCTTCTGTTACTGAAGATTGATCATCTAGAGAAATTTCGCCATTTGCCAAACGTTTATCATAATTTTTTGCATACTCAAATAAACCATCGTCTGGGAACATGATTATTTTTGTAAGTTCTTTTATTTCATTTTCATCAAATAAATCAAACAAAGATAGAATTTTTTTTACAAAATTTACAGTTAGTACTTCTCTTTCAATCTCAGAACTAGATAAACTTTGATCTAATAAACTAGTTAATTTTAAACGATCTTCTTCTGATGTAGCTTGATTACGATGTAGATTTTCTAGATTGTTAGTCAATTCTTCTATTTTATGTTCGTTATCTTCAATTTTTTTACCATATTCATTTATTTGGTCATTTAAAGAAGCTATATAATCAGGGGCTTTTTCTTCAATTGTTGAAAGCATTTTACTGATTTCGAATTCAATGCCAATTTCACGAAGTGAAGCGAATGTAGCATCATCAATTCCTTCAAAAACAGCTTTAAAACTGTCTGATTGATTTTGAAAAACAGTTAATTTTCCTTGTAATTCATTTTTTTGAACTTCATTATTATTTTTTTCTTGAGTTGTAACTGTCATTTCATTTTCAGTAGTGCTTATTTCATCTTTTATTCTTTTTATTATTACATTGTCTTCCCCTTTTAGATTAAAAAGCCTATCTAATAACCTAATTGTATTTTGTGATAATTGTGCCACAATACACACCTCGCTTATTATATTCAATTATAGCAAAAAGTTTTTATAGTGTAAATCCTTTTCCGATATTTTAAATTGATAAAATGGAGTTTTTTAGCATCACAATTCTCTTTTTCTTTGAATATAATACGATGAGAGAGGGTGGATTTTTGAAAAAGAATTATTTTATTATCACAGTGTTTATTTTTTTAATTATAGTTATAACCTTACTATTGAGTAAATTTAATAAACCAGTTAAAAACGATTTAACAAAGGTTAGATTAGCCGAGGTAACTCATAGTGTTTTTTATGCACCATTATATGCTGCTATAGAGAATGGATATTTCGAAGAAGAAGGAATTGATATTGAATTAATACTTACTAGTGGAGCAGATAAAGTTAGTGCAGCTGTTTTATCAAATACTGTTGAAGTTGGATTCGCTGGACCAGAATCAGCTATTTACGTTTATGAAAATGGCGAAAAAGATTATTTAGTTACTTTTGCTGGGTTAACTAAAAGGGATGGCCAATTTATTGTATCAAGAGAAAAAATAGATAACTTTAAAATCGAAGACTTATATGGTAAAGAAATATTAGTAGGACGAACAGGTGGTATGCCAGCTTTAAACTTCTTAAATGGAGTTAAGAATAGTAAAGGAAATATTTCTAAAATAAATGTTAATACTGCTGTAGATTTTGCTTCGTTATCTGGATCTTTTATTGGAGGAGTTGGAGATTTTGTTAATCTATTTGAACCTAATGCAACTAAATTAGAAAATGAAGGATTAGGGTATGTAGTCGGTAGTGTTGGAGAATTATCTGGTGAGATGCCTTATACAGCTTTTTATGCTAGAAAAAGTTATATTGAAAATAATAGACAAACGATTGAAAAGTTTAATAAAGCAATTAATAAAGGAATTAACTTTGTAAATGAACATACGGATATGGAAGTAGCTGAAGTAATTTTAAAACAATTTCCTGATAATTCTATTAATGAAGTAGAAAAAATAGTAAAAAGGTATAGAGATGCGGATAGTTGGTTAGATAATACTACTATTAGTGAAGAATCTTTTAAAAATTTAGAGAATATAATGATAGATAATGAGTTATTAGATGATTATGTTCCTTTTTTAGAATTAGTTATTAACTTAAATGAATAAATTAGTAAGTGTTAAGCATATTAGGAAAAATTATAATACTTTAAAAGGAGAAATAGAAGCTATAAAAGATATTTCTTTTGATATTGAAGAAGGAGATTTTGTTGCAATAGTTGGAACATCTGGATGTGGTAAAAGTACCTTATTATCTATTATGGCTGGACTTACTAAACAGAGTGATGGTTTTGTTAAATATGAAATAGATAAACCTACAATTGGTTATATGTTACAAGAAGATGCGTTATTTGAACATTTTAATATTTTAGACAATGT
>CALVJQ010000021.1 GCA_944332265.1 uncultured Bacilli bacterium | reverse complement strand
AGATATAGAAGATCATATCTTTGATAGTAATGTATATTTAGAATTCAATTAAAAAAATCCATAATTGGATTTTTTTTTAATCTTGAAATAATATTTTTTCACTATTATATGCTTTTATTACAATAGTTAGAACTACTATTATAAATATAAATGTTGATAATATAGTTAAAATAACATTTATATAATTTAAATTATTTGTAAAGATATCTAGGATTATTTGTTCATAGTTACATATAGGAATTAAATAATATAGATAATTTATTTTTAGTTCTACTAAACCAACAAACATTGGGATAATACTTATTATATTTAAAAATTGACAAGCACTTTGAGCTTCTTTATAGGTTTTAGAATAGCAAGTTAGAATAAGGGCTATACTAGCTATTAAAATAGATGCTAAGAAGATAATTAAGATACTTATTATAATAGTACTTATATTTATAGATAGATTTAAAGTATTAAAGATACTATATGTTTCTTTAGCATAGTATAAACTTATTATCATAAGGATTAAACCTATTAAAGAGGTAATAAAACCTATTATAGCTGAAGATAGGTATTTACCTATTATTAGTTCATTTCTTTTAATAGGAAATGTTAAAATAGTTTCTAAGGTACCATTTTCTTTTTCAGTTGCTGTTGTCATAGTAGCCATATTACTAGTACTTAGACATATGGACATAATTATATAGGTAACTGAAACTAATAAAATAATTTGGACTAAGTAGTTAGTTTTACTTAAATCTTGAAATTCATATGTAAAATGATTATAAGCTTTATTTAAGTCAATTCCTTCATTTTTTAAGTATTCATTAGTAAGATAGGTATTATAATTATCAAGGTATTCATTTAATAAGGAACTTACAGTCATACCGGAGGTTGTACTTTGATTAGTATAGATTGTATAATTATTATCTTTATATATTAAGTAACCTTCTATTTTATCTTCTTCATATGCTTTTTTTAGTTCTTTTTCATTATTATATTTTTGATATTCGATATTAAGAGCGGAAGCAATTTCTTTTTCTGTTTCACTTATAGCGATATTAGTCCCTATTTGATAAGTTGTTTTATAAGTATCCATACTATCATATAATGTACCATATAAAATAACCATTATAGGTATAATTAGAGGAAATAGAAACATTCTTCTAATAGTTTTTTGATCACGAAAGATACTACGTAGTTCTTTTTTTAAAGTAATTAAAATATTTTTATTCATGATCGATTCCTCCTATTAATTTGTAGAAAGCATCACGTAAATTAGTCGTTTTTAGTTCTTTAATAATATTAGTAGGATGTCCTTGTTTAATTATTTTGCCTTTGTGTATTAGAATTACACGATCGCAGATATTTTCTGCTTCTTCCATGTAATGAGTTGAATAAATAATGCTTTTATTCTTTTTCTTTTCTTCTTTTATAAAATCAAGGATTGCTTTACTAGCAATAATATCTAACCCACTAGTTGCTTCATCAAGAATATAAATATCTGGATTTGGTATAACACATCTAGCAATATTAGTTCTTTGAATTTGACCAGTAGATAATGATGCAATACGTTGATGAAGAAAAGATTTAAGACTAAATCTTTCTGTAAGATTATTAATTCGTTTTTCTATTTCTTTTTTATCTAATCCATAGTAGGAGCCACACATTTCTAATAATTCATATGGGGAGATATCTTTATATAGTTTGGTATTACCAGATAAAAAGGAGATTTGTTTTTTTATTTCTTCATTATTTTTTTGATAAGTTAAATTATTTATTTTGATGGTACCTTTTGTCGGTTCCATAATACCTGCAATCATACGAAGTAAGGTTGTTTTACCAGCTCCGTTTGGACCTAGAATACCAAGAATTTCTCCCTTTTTTACAGTAAAACTAATATCATCATTTGCTTTAAAAGTTATTTTTTCTTTTTTAGATATTCTTTTAGTAAATTCTTTTGTTATATTTTCTACTTCAATCATTAGGATAGTTCCTTTCTATAAACATTTCTATTTCTTTAATTGTTTTATTAAAATTATTAAAGTCTACATTAAACCAATTAACTTCTAGTTGATTATTAAAGAAGGTATATTGTCTTTTAGCATAATGACGGGAATTTTTTTTAATATTATCAATAGCTTCTTCTAAAGATACTTGATGATCAAAATAAGCATATAGTTCTTTATACCCTATTCCACCTAGTAATGGTTTTGTTTTAATATTTTGGTCATAATATTTTTTTACTTCATTAATTAGACCATTTTTTATCATTTGATCGACTCTTTTATTTATTCGTTCATACAAGATATCACGATTAGTTGTTAAGCCGATTATAAGATGATTATATAATTTGATCGGCGGATATTTATTTAAATCTTCTTTGTTTAAATAACGTTCTAGACGTTTACGATTATGGGGATGAATATTAGTATTAGGATCTTTTTTTAGCACTAATGAATATAATTCTTCATTACTTAAAGATGAGTAATCTTTTTTATCTTGTTCTAAAGTAAAACGATAATCATATAAAGCTGCTTTTAAGTAAAGACCAGTTCCACCGACAAAAATAATATTACGATTCGAATATTTATTTATTAGATAACGGGCATCTTTTTGATAATCATATACGGAATATTCTTCTGTTACTTTTTTTATATCAAAAAGATAATGAGGAATATTTTCTTTTTCTTCTTCTGTTATTTTAGCTGTACCAATATTTAAATCTTGATATATTTGCATGGCATCACAATTTATAATAATAGCATTATATTTTTTAGCTAAAGAAATAGATAGTGCTGTTTTACCAACCCCAGTTGGTCCTACTATACAAAGTATCATAAAATCTTTCCTTTCATATTTAATTATACCATAATAATTGGGTTATTTTAAAACCATTATTGTTTAAACTTTTTTAAATTATATTGGTATAATTTAGTTATGGGGAGGTTTCTATGAAAAAGAAAGAAGTAGTTAATGATACTTTAAATAATATAAAGAAAGCTTTTTATTATGCGAAGAAACAAAAGAAAGAATTTATTTTATATTTTATTGCTAATATTTTATTAGCTATTTTAGGAGCTATTGTTCCTTTATTAGCTGCTAATCAGTTACTTAAATTAACTGATGGGTTATTGGGAGATTTATTTTTAATAAGTCTAGTTATTTTAGGAATGGAAATAAGTGTTAATTTTTGCCGTTTTTTTGCCAGAAAATATTCACAAGTGTTTGCAAGAGAAATACTTAAAAATATACAAGTAGATTTAGCTAAACAATTATTAAATATTGAAACAATTGATTTAGATAAGAAATCGAGTGGTGTTTTTATTGATCGCTTAGTTAGGGATACGGGAAGAATTGCAGATATCTTTTTAAATATAAATATGTCTTTTACTGATTTGATTACTAATATAGGTATATTATTTGCAATCTTTGTAATAAATAAAATATTATTTATTTATTATATTTTAGGAATATTGGTTATTTTCTATTTTGAAAGACAAAGAATAAAAAAATATAATGAATTAGATAAACATTATCGTAAATCAGCAGAAGCTACGACTGGTTTAATTGGGGAATTAGTTCGAGGAATAAGAGATATCAAAGTATTAAATGCTTCAAAATCTTTTATGAAAAAAATTAATGAAAAAATTACTAATATAAATCAAGAAAGATATGAAATGAGTAATGTTGTTAGAAAGTATAATTTATTTACTGGAAGTATCCATGATTTTTTAGATTTTCTATATATATTACTTTCGATTATATTAATTACAAATAACTTAGTAAGTATTGGTAATGTAGTTATTATTTATATGTATAAAGGGAGAGTTTTTAATTTACTTACAATGACTAGTCAAGTAATGGAATGGTTTAAAGATTTTAATTTATCTGCTTCACGTGTATTTGAAATTATTGATAGCTCTTTATATAAAAAGGAAGTATTTGGGAATAAACATATTAATAAAATAAAAGGTGATTTTGAATTTAGAGATGTTTATTTTAGTTATAATAAGAAGAAAAAAGTATTAGATGGAATTAACTTTAAAGTTAAGCATAATGAGACAGTTTCTTTTGTAGGAAAGTCAGGAGCTGGTAAATCAACTATTTTTTCTTTATTAGCACGTCTATATACTCCTGATATGGGGAATATTTATATAGATGGAATTAATACTAAGGAACTTGATTGTGATTCAATTAGAGGAAATATTAGTATTATTACACAGAATCCATATATATTTAATATGACGATAAAAGAGAATTTTACTATTATAAAGGAAGATATTACTGATGAAGAGATTGTAAAAGCTTGTAAAATGGCTAAGTTACATGATTATATTATGTCTTTACCTAAAGGATATGATACTTTAGTTGGTGAAGGAGGAATTACTTTATCTGGTGGACAAAAGCAAAGATTAGCAATAGCTCGTGCTCTTGCTCAAAAAACTGAAATTATTTTGTTTGATGAAGCTACTAGTTCTTTAGATAATGAAACACAAGAAGGAATACAAGATGCTATTCATAATATGAAAAATAAATATACTATATTAATAATTGCTCATCGATTATCAACTGTTATAAATAGTGATCGAATATTATTGGTAGATAAAGGTAAAATAGTTGATGAAGGAACACATGAAGAATTATTATTAAAAAATAAACAATATAAGAAATTATATAATTTAGAGTTAAAGGATAAGAGTTAATAGCTCTTTTTTTATGTTATAATAATTATGGGTGGTTTACTATGGATAAAGAATATTATGAAGCTTTATATAATTTAGAAAGAGATTTTAATCCGGAAGGAATTACTACTGAGGATATAAAAATAGCTGATGAAGTAGCTAGTAAGATATTAAGTATTGGAAGAAATAAATGTTCTTTAGATAAACAAGAATTAGACTTATTACGTCTTTTAAATAGTGTTGCTCCGATTTTTTATCAAATTGGATGTATAGAAGCTGCTAATAATACCTACTCTATTTTAAGTAATATTAATTATCAAATTGTAGATAATAGTGAACCTCATCTTTTTTCAACATATGCAGAAGCTATTGGCGATAACGGAATGATAGCAAAAAAAACAGTTACAATCGCCGTTCCTAGTATAGTAAATAATATTTCTAGTGTATTTATGGCACATGAAGTTAGTCATGCTTTAAAAGAACAAAATCCCTTTGAATGTCAATTAATATACCGTTTAAATGAAATGATTCCAATGTTAATTGAGTTAATAGCGGCATATAAAAGTGATTGTTTAACATTTAATGAAATTATTAATAGTCGTTTTGATTTATTGTTTAATGCTGCTTATTATTATCAGAAAATAAAAAAAGAATTAGATAAATTTAAAGATAAGAAGATTCCTAATTATTTGTATTCTGCTTTAGGTAATACTGTTGTATATTTAAATTCTTTTTATTATACTGTTGCTTTTTTTAATACTTATTTAGACTATCCAGATGTTATTATAAGATATATTAATTTAGTTTTAAATAATACATTATCTACTAAAGAAGTTATTAATAGTTCTATAAGAACTGGTTTAATTGAAAATTTTTTAGAGGAATTTAATAATGGATTAGATTTTATACAAAAGAAATAAGAGTTATGATTAGTTCATAACTCTTTTAAACATTCTTTCTAAGTCGTAAGTACTAAACTTAACGATAGTTGGACGACCATGAGCACAGTTATATGGGTTTTGGCATTTCATTAGATTATTAATTATTTCTTCCATAGCTTCACGACTTAATCTAGTATTAGCTCGAACGCTCATTTTACAAGCGATAGTTGCAATTAAGCGATTATTAAAGCGAATACGATCAAAATTATTGCCTTCAATAATTATTTCATCAAATATATTACGGATTATTTCTTCTTCATGGCCTTCTTTTAACCATGAAGGATGACTTTTAATAGTATATGTATTAATACCAAATTCTTCTATATTAAAGCCTAAATCAATTATAATATCTAGATGTTCTTTGATTTTTAGGAAATCACTTTGAGATAATTCAATATTAATTGGGACTAATAATGATATTGTATTTGTTTGCTTGTTTTTAAACTGAGTTTCAACTAATTCATAGTTTACACGTTCTTGAGCAGCATGTTGATCTATTAGATATAAACCAGTTTCATTTTGGCAGACTATATATGTTCCTAGTACTTGCCCTATTACGTAGAGATTTAAATTTTTAAATCCAGGATTTATTAAACGATCTTTTAAACTTTGATATTTGGTTGTTTCTTCTTTAATAGATATTCTAGGTGTTTCAGTTATGAGAGGATTATTTACTTTAGTATCTTCTATAAATTCTAAAGTCTCCTGTATTTCAATTGGCTCCTCCGTTTTTTCTTCAGCCATATTTTTAGGAAGATTTATTATAACACTTTGTTCTTTTAAAGCATTTGGGACTAAAAGTTCTTGTTTTAGTTTTTCTTGAATAGTATTTATAATCATATCATATAATTCGTTTGTTTTACTTAGTTTGATGTCTTGTTTAGTGGGGTGAATATTAACATCGATAAGAGTTGGATCTGTTTCAAATTTTAATACAACAACTGGATATTTAATATCTGGTTTGTAGCGAAAGTACGCATCATTTATAGCGCGATTTAGCTCGTTATTTTTAACGACACGGCCATTAACTATGGTAATCATATGGTTGCGATTTGATTTTAAAATCTCGGGCTTACATATATATCCTTCCATTGTATAATCATCAGTAAAACCTTTTACTTCTAGCATATTAGAAGAAACGTTTAAGCCGTATATTTCGTGTATTGTTTTTAAAAGGTTGCCGGAACCACTTGTTTTTACTAATGTTTTATCGTTGTTAGTTAATTCAAATTTGATATTAGGATAGGAAAATGATAATTTTTCAATGAAAGAAACTGAATTAGCAAGTTCATATTGTTCACTTTTTAAGTATTTTAAACGAGCTGGAGTATTATAAAATAAATTATTTATGGTGATAATGGTTCCTTTACGAGATGGAGCTGGTTCATTTATTGTTAGTTTGCCACCTTTTATATGAAGGTGAGTACCAATATTACTTGCACATGTTATCATATCTACTTCTGAAACAGAGGCAATTGATGGCAAGGCTTCACCACGGAAACCGAGAGTATTAATAAAGAATAAATCATCTTCTCGTATTAATTTACTTGTAGCATGTCTTTGAAAGGCAAGAATGGCATCTTCTTGTTCCATCCCTACTCCATCATCAGTTATTTTTATTTCTTTTAAGCCACCATTTAAAAGATCTATTTTAATATTTTTAGCACCTGCATCAATACTATTCTCAACAAGTTCTTTAACTACGGAAGCGCATTTTTCAACTACTTCACCGGCAGCTATTTTGTTTTTGAGATTTTCACTCATTATTTTTATTTTAGCCATAATTAACTCCTTTCTTTGTTAAATAAAGATGGGCGTATTTCTATTAAATTTTTATCAGATATTTGGATATTTAATTGACAAGCTTTTTTTATATTAATAAAACCTAATGACTTTATTACTAGGTCACTATCATCAGCAACATTTAAGGTTATATTAGGATAGTTTAATTCTTTTGCATAATCAAAAACACGACTTATATTTAAATTATTATTTAAATATAAGGTAAGACTATTTTTATTATTTGGAGTTATTCTAATTAAGTTTTCAATAAGTAAAGAGGTATTATTAACTGTTTGGTAAGTTATTGGTTTTATAAATTTTTTAGGATTTATTTTATTAATTAAGGTAAAATCATCATTTCTAAATAAGTAGTTATTATAGGTGAATCCTGGTGAATCTATGATAGTTATATTATCACTTAATTTAATATTAATAAAATCGATTGTTGTATTAGGAACTTCACTAGTAGTTAAGATATTATCGTTATTATATAGAGAACATAATTTATTTATAAGAGATGATTTACCAGCATTAGTATAACCAACAATATAGCATTCTTTGATATTAGATGATTCTAAGTTATTTATTAAATATTTTGTATAAAGATTTTTTTTAGTACTTTGAAAAATTATATTATCTTTTATTTGATAGGTTTTATTTAACCAAGTGATTATTTTTTCTTTTTTAATACTTTTAGGAATAATATCTAATTTACTTATAATAAGAGTTTTAGGTACTTTGATACTTTGAAAAGTATTAATAGTTTCTTCATTTAAATTAAGAAAGTCAATTAAAAAATAGACATATTTAGCTTTTTTGTTGATAGTCTTTAAAATATAGTTATTTATATTAGGTAGATTAGTTACTGTTTTTTGATTATAATGAATTATTTTATAACATCTTTCACAATATTTAGCTTCAGTAATATCTTTTGGAGTATATCCTAGGTCTTCGGGATTGGTATTTTGGATAGGTGCACCACAGCCAAGACATTTTTTATTCATAGTATTCACCTCTTTTAATAATTTGATATTTTTTTATTAATCTATTTTCAAAATAACGATTTATTTTAGTAATAAATGATTCATTTAGAGATTTTTTATCAATTAAGATACTTGTTATTTTTAATTTATTAGCTCCTTTTATATCAGTAAGAAGTTGATCACCTATAGCAGCTATTTCTTGACTATTTATTTTGAACTTTTTTATTAAACGATGATAATTATAACTTAGTGGTTTAAATGATAAAAAGTAAGTTTTAGTATTTAGGATTCTAGCAAACTTTAATGCTCGATGGGGTAGAGAATTGGAGATTAAAATTAAGGTAAAACCATCTTTTTTTAATTTGTTGAATAATTTAATAACATCTTTAGATGGGTATTTTTCTTTACTATCAGCTAATGTATTATCTATATCAAATAAAAGATATTTTATATTTTGTTTTTTTAATAAAGGATAATTTATATGGTATATATCTTTAGCATATATAGATGGTTTATATAATATAGACATTTTATCCCTCCTCTTTGTTTTAAAAAACCACTAGTTAGTGGTTTATTCATTAGTACAAGTAGCGTTGCTGCGGGCATAGATTTTAGTACATGATGCATCCCCACATAATTGACCATCTTTAGTATATAAGATTTTTGTTTGGCCATCTTTATCATCTGGAGTAAATGTTATAACTCCTTTTTTGATTTTGTATTTTCCTGTTTCTAATTCACTTTCTGTTGCTTCATCAGAGTTAGTATAAGTATATTTACCAAAACTTTTTAAATTATATATAGACAAGTCATTTTTAGCACTACCCTGTTCTACACTTTCGATACCTTTCATTGCACTTAATTCTTCAATATAAGTTCCTATATGATCATTAGAATCAAAGAATACTACATAGGCATCAAAAATATCATTTTCATTTATATTGCCAATTGATTCAGCATAGTCTTCACGGGAATAGTAATTACTACTACGGACATTTTCAAATTCATCAATTTTAGCTTCAATTTTTTCACGATCTTCTTTTTTGTTGTTAGGACTTAGAAGGATAACGATCGTTGATGATTCGTCATAATTACACCAATAACCTTTATAGCTAGTACACCCAGTAAGGGTAAAAACAATAATTATAAGAAAACTTAAAACAAATATTTTTTTCATATTAGCTCCTTTTTACAAAATTTATTTTTTTATTAGTATCTAAATCAACAATTGATAAACGTTCATCATTTATACTCTTGATTTGATATTTTTCTTTGTAGTTACCATTTTCATAATTACTTATTAAGATAGTATTTTCTTTGATTTGATAATATTTCTTAGTATATTCATTTAAATCATTAGGTTTATTGAAATTTTGATATTTATCTTTGATGATTATTTCATAGTAATAATTAGTACTAGTCATAAATAAGAAATTATAATAGTTAACTTCCTTATAATCATCATCTAAAAATTCATAAGCTTCCCAACTATTAATTAAATTATATAGAGGATTTTTATTATACTCTTCTTTGGCTTCTTTTAAGTTCCAAGCTTTATTTAATTCGTTATAAGCTTTAGCTATATTACCATCATCATATAATTTAGAAGCTTCTTTTATATATTCTTCTTTAGTACTTTTATCGATTAATTTAAGAGATGTTGTTTTAGATATATTTTTTAATTCTTTAAAGGCAGTGGCAAAGTCAGTATAATCACTACTTATTTTAATATCTCCTTTATCATAGAAATAATAACTATTTTCAGTAAAATCGCCAAAATCGTAAGTAAATAAATTAAGAGCTGACATATCATCAAGATGATTATAATTAACATAATATATATTAGAATTTATATTATTTACTAAACTTTCTAGTGTTTGATAAAAAGAATCAGCATTCTTTTTATTAGTATTATATAAAGCAAAAATAAATCTTTGTTCTTCTTTACTTGATATATTATTTATTAGTTCTTCACCAGTTATTTCAATTAATTCGTATTTAGTATTATCTTTTTGACATGAGCATAATATTATAACTGATAATAGTAAAATAAATATTTTTTTTAATTTATTCATAATATCAAATCCCTTTATAAATTATAACATTTTTAAGTACTTAATAAAATAGTTTTTAAATATAATTAATTAGGTGATTTAATGTTTTTTAAAATATTAAGTTTTTTTAAGGGGTTATTTTATTTTACGGGGAGTTATTCTAATGATGTATTTCCTGAACCTTTAAGTAATGAGGAAGAAAAAGAATGCATTGATAAAATGATTAATGGCGATGTTTTGGCAAGGAATAAATTAATTGAACATAATTTAAGATTAGTTGCTCATATAATAAAAAAATTTGAAACTATTGGAGTTTCAACTGATGATTTAATTAGTATAGGGACGATTGGTTTAATAAAGGGAATTGATACATATAATCCTTTAAAAAGAATAAAAATTACTACATATATTGCTAAATGTGTTGAAAATGAAGTATTGATGTATTTTAGAAGTAATAAGAAGTATCTTAATGATGTTAGTTTAAATGATTATATTGGAGTAGATAAAGATGGAAATGAAGTTACATTAGAAGATGTTATACAAGATAATAAAGAAGATTTATTTAATATTGTTTTTAAGAAAATAAGTATTGATTCTTTAAAAAAGTATTTAGATATATTAAATGATAAAGAGAAAAATATTATTATAAAGAGATATGGTTTATATGGAAGCGATATTTATACACAGAAAGATATTGCTAGTGAACTTAAAATATCGAGAAGTTATGTTTCAAGGATTGAAAAGAGAGCATTAATTAAATTATATAGAGAGTTTTATAAAAAAAATTAAAAGGAATATTCCTTTTAATTATCGTTTCTATTTATATTATCAACGTCATCTACCATAGTTAGTTGTTCTTCAATAGTTTGTTTAATACGAGCCTTATATATTTTTAAACTACGACGTAGTTGATCAGCTTCTAGTTCAGTTTTTTCAGCTTTTAATAAAGCATCATTTATTATATGGGAAGCGTTTTTCTTAGCTTCGCTAACAATCATTTTAGCTTCATCATGAGCTATTTTCTTTATTTGATTAGATGAGTCTTCAGCTACTAAAACAGCCTTATTTAGGGTTGTTTCTAGGTTTTTATAATGAGTTAATTCTTTTTTTAATATATCTATTTCATAATCACGTTTTTTAAGTTTTTGTAACATACTTTCATATTCTTTTGTTACTTCATTAATAAAAGAATTAACTTCATTTTTATCATAGCCATTATTTGTGGTATTAAATTTTTTCATGACTCACCTCTTTATACTAAAAAGGAATAGATATTACCATTCAGGATTTTCTTCTATTTTATCTTGTTCCTTATTGTCTTCGCTTATTTTTCCTTGAACATTAACGTTTTTAGGAGTACATAAGTATATACCAACACCTACTTTTTGCATTGTACCACCTATTGCATAAATGCAACCGCTTAGAAAATCGATTATTCTTTTTGCTTGATCTGATGTTACTCTTTTTAAGTTTACTACTACACTATTACGATTTTTTAAATGATCTGCTATTTGTTGCGATTCAGAATAAGCACGTGGTTCAAGAAGGATCATTTTATTAGTTGCTTCACCTTCTTGGCTATCTTGTGCATAATATTCATCTTCAGTACCATTGAATCTACTATCATCTTCTTCGTCTGTTTCAAAAATCTTTTTTATACTAAATGCCATATATAAGCCTCCTATACTATATTACCATTTAATTATAACTAATTATTATTCTTTTTTCAACTGGATATTAAAAAAAGAAAAACTTTTTTTGTCTTTCTTTTATTTATGTAATGAATATGGTACTTCTGGACTATATAAGTTTAAAGCACTAAGTACTGTTTCTTCACATTTTTTTTGGAATATTTGATTTTCTTTTGTGTTACTTAAAGACATTTTTATATTATTTATATCATCTATGGTTAGTTCTTTAGCAATTTCTGATTTACGACGTATTCCTATTATAACAATATTATTGCCTTTTTTTGCGAATTTTAAAGTTAGTTCTTGACCAGTTATTTCACAAATATATAAATTATCTATTTTAGTTAAGGTAACTCCTGCTTCATGGTTGATACTTAGATAGTTTAGTAAGCTATAAGCTTCTTTATAGAATATAACATCTATAGCATCTAAGTTTCTTAGAATATTTGGAATTCCTTCATTATTTATATAATAATTGAAACTAGATTTGGTGGTGATTGGTTTTTTTAATTCACTTTGAAGAATTGTTATTTTAGCAGTAATTCTTTCTTCAACATCAAGATATTCTTGGGTTTCATCACCTATTATTTCTAAGTAACGGCATAATGATATGACATCGTTAATACTACGAGCTATTAGGTTATCTAGTGCTTCTGATGATAACTCTTTTAATAAAAGACGAGCTTCATTTATAACATCTAAATATTCATCTGATAAATATTTTTTTAGTAATCTTTCATCTTCAGCGATTCTTTTTGCTTCTTTTTCTTCAGCTATTTTAGCTTCCATACCTATTATATATTCATTTATTATTGAAGCTCCTAAACCAGAATTTTGTAAATCTCTTTTAAATCCTTCTAAATCAGGAGTTGATTTAAGAATTTTATTTCCTTCAATATATGGTTTTAAATTCTGAAGAGCTTTTTGAGATTCTAAGAGTATTTCTTTTTTACCTAAAGAACTATTAATTTTTTGATAACGAAGTTGGATTTCTTTTATAATATCATTAATTGTAACTGTATATTTAACTGGTATTTCTTCACCAAAAATTGAAGTAAGTAATTTTTTAAAATTAAATATAATTTCTTCACATCTAACATTTTTTTTAGGATAATTATGATTATCAAATGAATTAGCAAGATTAATTTCTAATTGATTTTCTACACTTTCAGTAGTTGGTACACGACGAAATAGACTAATAATAAGGTCTACTATTTCTTTGGCATTAACATTTTCTTTTTCACTATAATCTAAGATAGTTTTAAGTAAATATTTAGGACTGTAATTATATGTAAATTCTTTAATAAATTCGTTATTTACTAATGAATTAGATGCACTTTTTAAGATTATTATTTGTTTTTCTATTTTACTTTTTTGATTTAATAGGATATGTCTTTCATAATTATAAATAAAGTTTTTTAATTCATTAGTACTAGGTGATATTAATTTTTGAAGAAAATGTTTTTTGATATGGCTTTTATATAATTCAATTAGTTTTTTTCTTGAACCATAATTATCTAAATCAATATCATTTGGATTTGTTAGCTTAGTTAGTTGTTCTTCAATATTTCTATATTCTTTTGTAAGATCAGTTATTTTATTTAGGATATAATTTTTAAAATCGATTTTTTGCATTTTACCACCACTCCCTTTTTAAATACTTTTTCTATTATATAATGTTGTTTTTTATGAAACAATTAAAAAGAAGGATTTTATCCTTCTTTGACTATAATTTGACGTTAAAATTCAATTTTTTCTTCGATATAATTAACTAACTCACTGATATTTATTGTTGTTTGTTCCATTGTATCACGATCTCTTATTGTAACAGTATCATTATTTAAGGTTTCATCATCAATGGTAATACAGAATGGTGTTCCAATAGCATCACTACGACGATATCTTTTACCAATTGATCCTGATTCATCATATGAAACATTGAAGTGTTTGCATAGTAGTTCGTATATTTCCATTGATTTATCTTTATGAACTTTTTTAATTAATGGTAAAATTGTTACTTTTACTGGAGCTAGAGCAGGATGTATTTTTAGGACTTCTCTAGTTTCACCATCAGCTAGTTCTTCTTTTTCATAAGCATTGCAGATAAAAGCTAAAATAGCACGATCTAAACCTAGTGATGGTTCTATAACATATGGAATGTATTTTTCATTTGTTTCAGGGTCTAGATATCTTAAATCAACTTTAGAATGTTCCATATGAACACTTAAATCATAATCTGTACGATCAGCTATACCCCATAATTCTCCCCATCCCATTGGGAATAGAAATTCAATATCAGTAGTAGCTTTACTATAAAATGATAGTTCTTCTTTGCTATGATCACGATAACGAAGATTTTCTTTTTTCATACCTAGAGATTTTAACCAGTCAATGCAGTAATTTTTCCAATAACCAAACCATTCAAGGTCAGTATTAGGCTTACAGAAGAATTCTAATTCCATTTGTTCGAATTCACGTGTACGGAAAGTAAAATTACCTGGTGTAATTTCGTTTCTAAAACTTTTTCCAGTTTGACCTATTCCAAAAGGAACTTTAGCACGCATTGAACGAGCTACATTTAAGAAATTAACAAAGATACCTTGAGCTGTTTCTCCTCTTAGATAAACTTTTGATTTACTATCTTCTGTTACACCTTGATGTGTTTCAAAAAGAAGATTAAATTTACGAATAGGTGTAAAATCTTCTGCCCCACATTTTGGACATGCTATGTGATTGTCAGCAATGAATTTTTCGATTTTTTCATTATCCCAACCATCACCTGTTTCAGCTCCATTTGTAAATTCTTCAATTAATTTATCTGCACGATGGCGACTTTTACATTTTTTACAATCGATAAGGGGATCGTTAAAGTTAGTTACATGTCCACTTGCAACCCAAACTTCGGGATTCATTAAGATAGCTGCGTCTAGTCCATAATTATAAGGATTTTCTTGAATGAATTTTTTCCACCAAGCACGACGGACATTTTCTTTTAGTTCACGTCCTAATGGTCCGTAATCCCATGTGTTTGATAATCCACCATAAATTTCACTTCCTTGAAAGATAAATCCATATTGCTTGCAATAGTTTACAATATCTTCCATTTTTATTTTTTCCATGTCATTTCCTCCTTTTACATTGATGACTTTTATAAATAAAAAAATCTAGAAATACGTAGGAACGAAATATTATCCGCGGTTCCATCCTACTTATTTCTAGAAGAAATCAACTTTATTTATATAGCTCGTGGTTGCCAACCCAGTCATCACTTGTATGCATTCATTATAGCAAAATTTTTTCTTTTGTCAACTTTATTTAGTAAGTTTCCAACTAGATATTTTTTCATCACTACAAGGATTTATTTTTTCTATTAATTCTTTTATTTTATTTAATCGTTCTTTTTCATTCGTTATAAATGTTTTTTGACTAGGGATTTCATAGCAATGTTTCATTAATATTTTTCCCATATATTCTAATTCATTAGTTTCAGGGTATGAAGTATATTCTAATTCATTTAGAAGTCTTTCTATAGGTTCTGATATTAAATTAGGATATTTCATTTCTAGATTAATATAGTATCTTTTATCATCAACTGTTGCTATTTTATATTTGGGATGTTTTAAGTCTTTTCTTAAATCAAGAAATCTTGATATAGTTGGGTCATAGAAAGTAATATGAGTACCATCTGTTGTTAAAATAATAGCATGATTAGGATATTTGGAAGTTATTTTTTCATCACCACTAATGGTTATAACTGGTTTTACTGATGAAGCAAATCCGATGGTATTTAAAACATCTGCCATAAAAGATGAGTAATGGCGACATACACCTGTTCCAGTTACAATACGAGCTCCTGTTAGTTCTAAAACACTCTCTTTTTCGTTTTTATAGCTATCATTAGTAATTGTTTTACCTGCATTGAAACAACCGGTTTTTAATAGTATCTGTAGATAGAAGATTACATCATTTAAGTTTTTAAATGGTGATTCTTTTATTAAAGAAGCAATTGATAGCAATAACTCGTTATATTCTTTAAGACATTCTTGGTATTCTTTAGTATCTCTTATTATATTGGCACGAATTTGAAATTCAAATTCTGTTTTTTGATACCATATATGATGAAGTATTGAAATACTAGCTCCTAGTAAAAAAGTGTTAAAAAATAAAGTAGGACTATTAATATTACTTAGGATATAAGGTATTTGAGTTAAAGAAGTAACAATATAAATAGGAGCTGTTGTTTTAGTCATAAAACTTTTTAAAGCTTCTCTTTTAATTTTCTTATCTAATTTTATAATATCTATTTCCCCCATAAATTTCACCTTTTCTTATAATATACATTTTATTTTAAATGTCAAATTTAAAAAAACAGTCTTTTATTAGGCTGTTAGAGAATTTATTTTTTTTAGAAAGTCTTTACTTTTTAGATAAACTCCAGTATATCTTTCGTAATATTTATCAAGAAAATAATTAATTTCGTTGGCTGTTTCTTTTTTGATATTGATATTACTAATACTACTAATATCAATTAGATAGTACATTCTTATTAGTTTAATACATTTTGGACTTAATAGTTTTTCGTTAGTATAACAATCTTGGCAGATATATCCTCCTTCATCGGGATCTAAAGTTACAATATTTTTTTTAGATCCACATTTAATACATGATGTTAAGTTTAAACCAACACCTAAGTAATCTAAGTATTTAAGTTCTAGAATATTAGTTAAAATAAGAGGATTTTGTTTTTCATTCATTTTTAGTATTGTACTAATAAAGATATTATATATATTAGAATCATCATTTTGTTTTATTACTTGATAAGTTAAATCGGTGATATATGACATATAACTTATTAGTTCTATATCATTACGAATATTTTTAAGATTATCAATTATATCGACATCTGCTAGTTTAGATAGTTTATTTGGATGATAGTAAAGATGAAAGTATCCATATGTAAATTTTAAGGTTTTAGTTCGAAGAGGATTTTTAATACTTTTTACATTATTACATAGAACTCCTACTAAACCTTTTTCTTTTGTTAAGATATTTATGATTTTAGAGTTATCACCATAAGGGGTTTCGTTTATTATAATACCTTCAAATTTTTCTATCATTATTAATCACTTCTACTTCTTACCTTTGTATTTTAAATAGTATTCTATTTTTCCTGTTTCTTTAAATAAATTCCATGCTTCTTTTTTATTCATAAAAAGAACCCATCCTTTCTATTTTTATAATGGGTTCTTTTTAGCTATTTTATTCATTAATTAATGTATTCTTTTTCATCAAAACCTAGTTCAGCCAAATAACGATCACGATCTCGCCAATTTTTTATTGTTTTAACATAAAGTTCAAGATAGACTTTTTTACCAACTAAGTTTTCAATATCTTTGCGGGCTTCAATTCCTACTGATTTTAGTAAAGAACCTTGTTTTCCGATAATTATTTTCTTTATTGAATCACGATCTACGATTATATCAACTGTTATATTGATTATTTTACTTGTTTCTTCGAATTTAGATGTAATACAAGTAACACTATGAGGAATTTCTTCTTCAGTCATACGGAATATTTTTTCACGAACAAATTCACTAACAAGAAAATTTAAAGTACTTGTAGTTATTGTATCTTCATCAAAGTAACGCATGTTATCAGTTAAATATTTCTTTATAACTTTTAAAAGAGTATCTATATTTTCTTTAGTAATAGCTGAAATAGGCACTATTTCAGTAAAAGGATATAAATCTTTATAATCGTTTATTGCTTTTAGAATTTCGTTTTCATTCATTTTATCTATTTTATTTAATACTAATATAACTTTAGAATCAGTTTCATTTAAAGAAGCTATAATTTTTTTATCACCAGCACCGATACCGTCTTTAGCATCGACTAGTAAAAGGATTATATCAACGTCTTTAGTTAGACTTTGAGCTTCTTTATTTAGGACACGGCCTAGTTTATTTAAAGGTTTATGGATACCAGGAGTATCAACAAAGACTATTTGATATCCATCGTCGTTATATATTCCTTGAATTATATTTCTTGTTGTTTGAGGTTTATTTGATGTAATAGCTATTTTTTGGTTAATTAAGCTATTTAAAAGGGTCGATTTGCCAACATTAGGACGACCTATTAAACTAACAAATCCACTACGCATTTTATTACCCTAATAAATTTATAATATAAGGAATATAAACAACGCAACCAATTGCTGCAGCCATTATTGCTAAAACGAATGTTGCAGCACTACCGCAATCTTTAGCTATTTTAGCTAGAGGATGAATCTCTAAAGTAACTAAGTCAACTACTGCTTCTATAGCTGTATTAATTAGTTCTGCAGATAGAACCATTCCAATAGCTAGAATAGTTATAAGCCATTCTATACCTGTTACTTGGAAGAAGAAATTAACACATATAACACAGATTGTAGCTATTATATGAATTAACATACTTTGTTCATATTTATAAGCATATTTTAAACCATCTATTGAAAAAGTAAAACTTCTTATAAATCTAGATATTCCACGTTTTTTTATTTCATCTCTTGATATTTTTGCCATCTAAAATCAACTCCTGTAATGCAAACATCTTTTTTTCATCTTTGGGATTCATATGATCATATCCTAGTAAATGTAATAGACCATGGATAACGAGAAATGATAATTCTCTTTTTTCGCTATGACCATAACTTTCGGCTTGGCGTTTCATTTGCGGAATACATACATATATATCGCCAAGCATTCGTATATCATTATACCTTAAATTTTCATTATCTTCAAATGCAAATGATATAACATCAGTTATACGATCTACTCCGCGATATTCTCTATTCATGTTATGAATTTCTTCGTCATTTAAAAAGACAATGGAAAATATAGCATTATTTACTTTTTCATGTTCTAAAGCATAATCTAGGACATCGTAAAGATAGTCGTAATCTTTAAATAAATTATTATCAACGATTGTATATTCATTATTCATTATAAATTAACACCCCATATACTTCCAAATAAGAATATTATCATAATTAAAATTATTATAGCTATAATATTATAAAATATATTATTTTGTAAGAACTTAGGAAGATGATTTTTGATAGCACGCATACTTATATAACACATAAATCCTATTATAGCACCTAGGACATTTAAAATGATGTCATCTATATCAAAGGCACGTCCTATTTTATACTGAATTGTTTCAGCTGTCAAACTGATTAAGATAGAAACTATTAATATATGATGAATTTTTTTGGCTTTTAAATAATCAGAGACAAAATAACCAAAAGGAATAAATAAGACAATATTACCGATAACATTATAGAAGAATAATTTAGAACCTATACTATATCTAGTCATTTCTTTAAAAGGAATAAAATTTATGCCACTAGCAGCTTTTTCTGTACTTAAAAGTAAATAATATAATAATAGTATATATATTATAAATAATAAATTATAAAATTCTTTATAGAAAGTAAAATGATCTTTATTTATTATTACTTTGGTTATTTTTAGGACTAACATAATAATAGTAAATAAGGTTAACATAGGCCATGTATTATTAATAGCCCAATAGAAGGTTTCATAAAAAGGAGATAAATTATCCATGTTACACTTCCTATTCTACTTTTGTAGGATTGGTTATTTTAGTCTTACTTATTAGTTCTTCTGCTACTATAAATAATTCTATATCTATTGTACTATTATTATCTTGTTTTTTCAAAACTTTTTGTTCTAAGATTTGATATTCTCCTTCTAATATTTTAGACATTTTATCTTTTACTAAATTATCTATTTTATTTTGAAGTTCTTTTTCAGTATATTCTTTTTCTATTTCTTTAGCTTCTATATCTTGGTTTAGATAAATGTCTAAACCAAAGATACTTAATAGTTTTTTAGAATTAGTAAGATAGGTTTTAAGACGGGATTTAAATATTAGATGTTTTTGATTATTATATGAAAGAAGGATATTATAGCGTTTCTTTTTTAAAGGAGTTTTTTCTTTATACGTTTTAGGAAGAGATATATTTATTGTATACCATGTTTTACCATATACTTTGCCACTGGCACAAACTTCTTTTTTTAGTTCATCATTTAATTTAATATCTCCGGAAATAATAATATCACCTTTTTTTACAGATTCATTTATTTCTTTTAGTTCAATTCCTTCTTCGGTAATTATTCTTGTTATTAAAGCATCTTTAGTAGAGATAACGTGGCAATATGGTTGTTTTTCTTCTTTATTAGATGATACTTTAGGTTCAATATTTATTATATATCTCATTCCTACTCTTTCAATATTAAACCACTCTATTTTATCTTTGGTATTAGATAATATAGTTTCTTTTATATTAAATAACTCACTATCATTTTTAGCAAAAGTATTTTTTTTAATTGATAATTTTAATAATTCATTTTCCATTAAACGATATAATTCTTGATTGTTAGTTAATATATCAATATTAATTATTATTCTGGTATATAATATAATAATCAATATAATAATACATAAATAAATTATTGATAATTTATTTATGTAGATATTATTTAAATACTTAAATAAACCATAATGGGAGATAATTTTATATGAGTAATATTTTTTTATAAGTGATAAATCTTGTAGTTTAATTACTACATAAAGAGTATTTTTATTATATTCAGTATTATAGACATTTATATTTAAATTATGAAGATATTTAATGACTTTATTAGGAGATTTTGTAGATATAGATATTTTTATTTTATTATTTATAAATATATTCCATACTTTCTATTTGACCATTAAATAATATCTCATTATCTATCATTTTATTTATTTTAAAAGATTGTCCTTTTATATTAAGTATAAAGTCATTAAATATAATTGAAATATAGTTATCTTTTATTATATTAAGTTTTTGATAATTATTTATATATAGTTCATTTTTACTGGAATTAATATTATATGACTTGGGATTTAGATAATTTCTTATATTGTTTAGTAACATATATTATCACCCTATTTTAATATATGAAAAAAGAAGATTTTTATTTATCTTCTTTTTCGTTTGTGTATTCATCAACGTGTTTTCTAAAATTAGTAGATGAGTATTTACCACTACGATATGTGTAACGTACATCACAATACTTACGTAATTTTTCGAAACGTTCATCGCCTTCCCAATCACTGCCCATGGCAACAATTGAGATACCATATTTTTTGATATCGTCTGGTTTTTGATCCCAGTTTTCTTCAGGAATAACTTCATCAACGTATCTAATTGATTCTACGACGAATTTACGTTCTTCATAGGTTAAATAGGATGTTTTGTGTTTAATATGATTAAATTCATCAGTAGAAACACCTACTATTAAATAATCACCCATTGCTTTAGCATCACGGAAATGTTCGACATGACCGGCTGTAAGTAAATCATATGTTCCATAAGTTATTACTTTAACTGGTTTTTTCTTTTCTTCTTTTTTCATGTTTTTCTCCTTTACTTAATATATCTTTAAATATTACATTAATTACTCTTATAGCAGCATTACCATCATCTAAATAGTTATATTTTTTATTAAAAGCTTGGTACTTTTTAATGTATTGTTTTTCATATTTAGAAATATTTTTAATAATATCTTCTACTTCATCTTGAGTTTTGGCAATTGGACCAGGTAATTCATCTAAAGATATATAAAAATCACGTAAATTATTTTTATAATCATCTATATCATACATATAATAAATAATTGGTCTTTTTAAATTAGCATAATCGAAGAATACAGATGAATAATCAGTCATTATAATATCTGATACTAAATATAATTCATTTATTTCATCATAATGAGCTACATTAAAGACAAAACCTTTATATTTATTTAAATCTATACTATTAGATATATAATAATGAGGACTAAATAAGATAACATAATCTTTTCCAATTTCTTTTTTTAAGTGATCAAAATCAATAGCTAATTTATATGTATATCCTACTCCTGATGTATGTTGATTATCTCGGAAGGTTGGCATATAAAAGATTACTTTTTTATCTAATGGTAATCCTAATTTTTCTTTTATTTTATTTATATCTTTAGTTGTTTTATTAAAAAGAAAATCATTTCTAGGATATCCTTTTTCAATAATGATATTTTCTTTGCCTAAATTTTTTAAATTAAATGCTGAAGTAAATTTTTCTGTACAGTATTTTGAAGGAGATATAAAATAGTCAAATCTTTTAGCATCTATATCATTACGTTTTTTTATTTCTTCAACGGTATTTAAACTTGCACCATTTACTTCGATATCACATCTTAATTTTTTTAAAGGTGTTCCATGCCAACATTGAACATATATTTGATTATCTTTTTTATCTATTTCTTCTGGCATTATAGAATTTACAATCCAATATTTAGCAATAGAACAATATTTATAATAATCTTCTGATTTACTTTTTATAATAGTTAGATTTTTAAAAGGGGCTACTTCATGTTTATTTGGTTCAATAAAAGCCCATATCATTTTATAATCTTGAAATTCTGGCATAGTAATCATTTTTTCATAAATGGCTTTAGGAGAACATGTATAATTACGACCACCAAAAGCTTCAAAGAGAATTGTTTTATCGTCGACATTATATTTATTATAATATTTTTTATATTTAATATTTTGACTTTTACGGAGAATAAAGCGAGCTATTTTTCTTATTGTTTTATTCTTCTTACATATATCTACTACTATTTTACGTAATTTATTCATCTAAACACCTCTTTATTAAGTCCATATTAGCCTCTGTACTAGTTGTTTTAATATGGGGAGTATATTTCTTTTGAAATTCATGATAAGCCTTTATATCATATTTATTTTTATTTATAACGTTCATTAGTTTTTTAGCATCTTGATAAGCAATAGTAGGAAAATCATTTAATAAATCTAAGTTAACACCATTATTTTTTTTATATTCATCATAATCATAGACATATAGAAGAATCTTTTTATTAATAACAGCTGCATCTATCATTAAAGCAGAATAATCAGTTATAACATAATCGACTATTTTTAGAATATCAAAGGTTTGAAATTCATTACTATTAATATTTATTACTCTTGGATCAGTAGCACGTTCTTCTACTTTAAAATGATTAGTAATAATTAAATTTATTTTTGTAAAGTCTGTATTATTAATTAATTCTTCGTAATTATAATTTTTTTCGTTACGAAATGTTGGTGAATATAAGACATTAATTTTATTTTTTAAAGCAGGATATTTTTCTTTTATTTTTTTGGTTATTTTGTTATCTTTTTTCTTTAGAAATTCTATACTAGGAGTTCCTATTGCTAATACTTTTTCAATTGGAACATTAAAGGCTTCTGCAAAGTATTTATTCATCCCTTCACTACCAGATATTACGTAATCATAATTGGCATGCATTTTTAGAATTCTCGCAACAGTAGGATTAATACCATCTACTTTACCAATTGATTGGTAACCAAATTTTTTTATAGCTCCTAAAGCGTGCCACATTTGAATTACTTTAGTACCTTTTTTATGTTTTAAAAGACTAACTGGTAAATTATAACCATCAACAATTATTACCTTTGATGAGGCGATACTTACCATTTGATCATATAAACTAAAGTAATATGATAGAGTACTTTTTAAATTACTAAATACTTTTTTTATTAAATTAAAAGTATTAGAGTAATGACCTTGAGTACGCATACTATCATTTATACTAGATGATATCTTTTTACATTTTACTTTATAAGGAATATTGTCTTTTTTTAATTCATCTATTATTATTTGATAATTAATAGAAGGACTGTTAAATTGACGACTTAGTAAGTATACTTGTTTTTTTTGTTTTGTAAATAGTTTTATAAAAAAATAGATAATAATAAAGTGACCTTTTATTATATATAAAATAATCTTCATATTACCCCTGCTCTCTTTTTTTATTGTTTCATGAATTCTTCATATTTTGGTATTACATCTTCTGGTTTACCAATCATTTTAACAACCCCATCATTTAGCCATAGTACTTCGTCACATAGTTCTTTTATTGTTCCTAAACTATGAGAGACAATAATTACGGTTCTAGTATCATCAGATATTAGTTCTTTCATTTTGTTATAGCTTTTTTCTTTGAATTTAACATCGCCAACTGATAGAACTTCATCAATTAACATGATATCTGTTTCAAGGATTGCTGTAATAGCGAAAGCTAATTTGGAATACATACCAGATGAATATGTTTTTACTGGTTTTTTAATAAAATCGCCAATATCAGCAAAATCTATTATTTCTTTTTCTTTTTTAGCTATTTCTTCTTCAGAGAAACCAAGTAACATTCCTGATAAGTAGATGTTTTCGCGACCAGTTAGTTTTTTATTAAAACCAACGCCAATTGATAATAAAGATATGCTTCGTCCATGAAGATCAATACTTCCTTTATCAGGGGAGAAGATTCCTGCTATTGCACGAAGCATAGTTGATTTACCACTACCATTTTTACCGATTATACCAAGAATTTTACCTTCTTCAATTTCAAAACTTACACCTTTTAGGGCATGGAATAATTCTACTTTATCACCTAAATGTTTCCAAGAGGCACGAATAGATGTCTTTTTTAAACCACGATATGTTATGTGTAAGTCTTTTACAGTAACTGCTATTTCTTTGTTAGTATTTTTCTTTGTACTATATTTTGTCATACTATATCACCTTCGCATAACTATTTTCGTATTTATGAATTACATGGACACCATATGAACATAGAAGGATTCCGATAGCTAACCAAAATGCTAGACCTTCAAAACTAGGTAGTTGGCCATATATACATACTTTACGAGCTTCATTCATTAGGAATGCTATCGGGTTAGCTCTTAAAAGAATAAAACCTAAAGTTCCACTTAAACGAGTTCTAATATTATAGAAGATACCAGATAAGTAGAAGACCATACGTAAAGCTATATTAGTTAAGTTACCTAAATCATTAAATGTTACACCATGATGCATTAGAATCATACCTACACCAAATGATATTACATATAGAACTAATAGGACTGGTATTAGAAGTAGGATATGCCATGTTAATGGAACATGTTGGAATAACATTAAACCAAATGCT
Source organism: uncultured Bacilli bacterium (assembly GCA_944332265.1). Taxonomy (GTDB): domain Bacteria; phylum Bacillota_I; class Bacilli_A; order RF39; family UBA660; genus Coprovivens. The sequence continues at coordinate 1,600 of CALVJQ010000021.1, read as the reverse complement.
AATCCTAGAGAGATAAACATTTTAAATAAATAAGTTAAAGATTTAGAGAATAATAAGATATATTTAGGAATATATACTTTAGTTACTAAATCACGATTATTTATTATTAGTTTTACACTTCCAGTTATCATACGATTAAAGAAATCCCATGCTGCTTGACCTACCATAACGAATGAAGCAAAGTAAAGTTCGTTATTAGGGAAAACAAAACCAAAGACAAAAGTATATATTAACATAAAGCAGAATGGTTCAATTACCCACCATAACCAGTTTAAGTATGAATCAGCTACTTCGCTTTTTAATTCTGCTTTAGCAGAACGAATTGCATACTTATAATATTTTTTCATATTATTAAAAAATCTTTTCATTTTTTTCACCTTCATATTTATTTTACCATTAATCAACTATTTATTAAAGATAAAGTGGCTTTTTTGACGTTTTTCCATAAAAAAAGGTACTATTGTACCTTATTTTTTATATTCAGTCTTTCGCCATGTTTTATAATCAATAAATTCTAATTCTGTGGTTTTGTCAATATGATAATATTCTTTAAAACGTTCTTCAAATGATACAGGATTTGGAGCCCACAAATAATTTGCATATGGTATCTTAGGAAGTACTATTTTAGTATCATTTAAATGTTTTTTAATATGTTCTTCTCTTAGTGTATCTATTTTATAAGTATATCTATATATACTTAGGTTACAAATAAATAATAACAGAACAATTAATTTTAGAGCATTATTTAAATTAAGTAATTCTTTTCTTTTAGTAATCTCATTTAACCATTCTATACATAATAATATAAAGAATACATAAGTTGGAAAGAAACATCTTGGTCCAATAGGTGTAACCACTAATAATGGACCAGCTATTATAAAAATTGAAATTAATTCAAAAATCATTCTTTTTTGACGAGCTTTACTTACACAGATAATTAATGAGATAATAAGCAATGAAAGAGCAAAAATAAGCATTATTATTCCTTCTAGATAAAGTTTATAATTATCTAGGATAAAAATATTACCTCCACTCATTATTCTTTGATAAATAATGTATGTTAAGTACCCTATTATACCTGTAGTAGCTATTTTTAAAAATATATCTTTAACTTTATTTAATGATTCTTTTTGATATTTATAAAAGCGATATACGGCATATAAAACTAAAATACATAACACTATATTTAATACTGTATTATTATGAATAAAATATTTATAATAGTCAGAAAAATATGTATTAAATGCGTTTGTTATTATATTACTTTGTTCTATTGTTCTGTAAGTATCTTCACCAGTAGCAATTGCTGTATATGCTGTATTGGTAAACATTAATATAGCTCCAGATATTGCACCTATTAGATAAAAAATATTTGCTAAATTGTGTTCTTTTTTTACTAATTGATAAATAACAATTGTGAAAGCTAGTAAACAGTTATAAATTGTCATATGTTCAATAAATAAAGAATTTATAAATCCCATAATTAGTAAGGGAATAATTAGTTTATTGTTTATTTCAACCTTTTCTTTATAAAATATATTTCTATTTAAATATATGTATATTAAAATTAATAGGACTGGTGGGACATAATTAGCAAATC
>CALVJQ010000020.1 GCA_944332265.1 uncultured Bacilli bacterium | reverse complement strand
GAAGCTGGTAAAATACCATTAACTCTTATTTTAATTTTCATCTTCTATATTGTTAATGAAATCATTGATGGTTTATTTAAAAAAGATAACGTTTCTCACCTCGGTCATCTAATCGGTGCTATAAGTGGTCTTATCTTTGGCTTTTATATTATGTAAGGAGTGTTAATATGTCTCAAAGTAAATTAAAAAAATATAGTCAGATAATCTCAGTTATTTCTCAAATATTATGGATTATCTTAATTATTGCTACAATTTTTATTGCCATTCTAGGAACAATTGTTTCTTTTTTATTTAGTCGTTTAGAAATTGATAACTATAATAATATATCTCTTTATGATATAACAATTAATACTGATGAAATTATAACTTATCTTCCTACCGAATTAAAAAGTTCTACTGAGTCAGTTATAAATTATTTTAAAGCATTTATCAGTGAACATACTAAAGCTCAGAAATTTTTAATGATTGAAACATTCGTAATTATCGCTGTAGCTGAATTAATAATAATGATTATGTTAATATATAATATATATATATTATTTAAAAATATTCATGAAAAAGAAACTCCATTTATAAAAGATAATTCTCGTAAATTAAGATATATTAGTTTATTACTTCTAATTATTATTTCAATTGACTGTCTAGGTACTAATTTTATTTATGCATTATATAGCTTAAACTTCAAAACAACATTTAATCTCTCTTCCTTATATATAATCTTTATTATTTATACATTCTCTTACTTATTTGAATATGGTCATCATTTAGAGTTAAAATATAATAAATTGAAAGAAGGAGATAAAAATGAAAAATGATGTTGTTGAAGCAGTAGTCGAAATTCCTTTTCGTTCTCGTAATAAATACGAAATAGATAAAAAAACAGGTAATATTAAATTAGATCGTGTTTTATATTCTGCTATGGGTTATCCTGCCGAATATGGTACTTTAGAAAATACTCTTGCTCCTGATGGAGATCCTTTAGATATCCTAATATTAGCTACTGAACCAACATATCCTGGTTGTATTATTCCAGCTCGCGTTATAGGATATCTAACTATGATAGATAATGGCAAAGAAGACTATAAACTTATTTCTGTTGTTGCTTGTGATCCACGTTATGATGAAATCAAGGAATTATCTGATGTCTCAGCTTTTACCTTAAAAGAAATTAAAAACTTTTTTGAAAATTATAAGAGTCTTCAAGAAATAAAAGTCGAAGTAGGTGAATACTATTCCAAAGAAGAGGCTCTTAATTTAATCGAACTATGTAAAAAGAATTATCAAAATAAATAAAAGATAATTCTTTTTTGTTATAATATTTAATAAGGAGTGATTAAAGTGCCTAAAATAAGTGTTATAGTTCCTGTTTATAATTCATCTGAATTTTTAAGAACATGTCTAGATAGTTTAGTATCACAAACGTTAAAAGATTTAGAAATAATTGTTATTGATGATTATTCAACTGATAATAGCTTATCTATATTAAATGAATACGCCCAAAAATATCCTCAAATAAGAGTTTTTCATAACCAACAAAATTTAGGTCAAGGAGCAACCAGAAATAGGGGAATAAAATTAAGTACAGGGGAATATATTGGTTTTGTTGATAGTGATGATTACATAAATCCTCGTATGTTTGAAGATATGTATCACGAAACAATCATTCATAATCAACCAGATATTGTTACTACAGGTATCGTTTTCGTTAAAAATGATTGTTATGCCAACACCGATTTGAGTTACTTTGAACATAATTCAGGAAGAGAGATTGATTTTATTTCTAACCCAGATGCACTATGTGATGAATCACCTGCTGTATGGAATAAAATTTTCAAGAAATCGTTTTTAGGGGATTACAAATTCTTAGAAAACTGTCTTTGGGAAGATGTTGCTTTTTCCTTTAGTAAATTAATTGAATCTGGTAAAGTAATTTTTCTTAATAATCCTAATTACTTCTATCGTCGCAATTTAGAAAAAGGAATATCTGGACAAGCATATCAACAAAATAATCATCAATTTGATATCATTAAAGTTGCTGATGCTATTTCAACTCACGCTAAAAAGTGTCATCGTTACGAATTATTTAAACCTCAAATTAAACATCTCCAAATTGCAACTTGTTTTGAACGTTTAGAAGAAATATCTAAATGGAATATTTCTCCTGAAGAAAAGAAAAAATTACGTTTTAAAATGTATGATCTTGTCTATCAAAGATATGGTACTTTAGAAGATATTAATCAAGATCAACTAAGTATCAGAATATCACTTGATATTATTAAAGAATATAATACATACTGTCAAGAACAACAGACAAAGAAGGTCCTTTAATGAACAATAATTATCAATTAATTCCAGCTACCATCAATAATCTTCAATTATTAAAAGAATTTAAACTAAAAACAATTCTCAATAATGAAGAAAATATAAGTATAGAAGAAAAAAATAAAATATTAAAATATGTTAATCAAACAACATCCCAATATATAAATGATTATCAATTAATAGTTGTTTCTAATAAAATAGTTGGTTGTTTACTACTTCGTGAATACGAAGACGGTAAACTTTTAGATGAATTATATCTCATACCAGAATACCGTAAACAACATATTGGAACATCTATTATAATGAAGATAATATCTACATTTCCAATTATCTATTTGTATGTATATAAAGAAAATAAAATAGCTCTTAATCTATACTTAAAATATCAATTTAAAATAATTGCTGAAACCAAATCTCGCTATTACATGCAATACAAAATCTAAAGTGACAAATATGTCATTTTTCTTTTTGTCAAAAATGTTATAATACAGCTGATATTGAAAGAAGGGATTAGGATGAACTACATTTCAGTTATTAAAACATCTTTTTATTTCTTTCCTATTATAGCTTTAATAATAACTATTCCATTTATTATAAGAAATTATCGTCGATATGGTTCTGTTCATAAACTAAGAACAATTATTGTTTATTCATTTATATTATATCTTTTAACAATTTATTTCTTAGTTATTATGCCATTACCAAGTATAGAAGAAGTAGCCCAATTAACTACGCCTAAAATAAATTTAATTCCATTTTCATTTATTACTGATTTTATTAAAGAAACTCCTCTTATTATAACAGTACCAAATACTTATCTTTTAGCTCTTAAAGATTCATCCTTCTATGTTGTAATCTTTAATATAATTATGACCATCCCATTTGGTATGTATTTACGTTATTATTATAAATGTAGCTTAAAAAAAACTATATTTTTAAGTTTTTTACTAAGTTTATTCTTTGAAATAACCCAATTAACTGGTTTATATTTTATTTATCCTCGCTCATATCGTTTATTTGATATAGATGATTTAATATTAAACACTTTAGGTGGCCTACTAGGATATTTTATAATGGGAAAAACAAATAAATACTTACCAACTCGCGAAAAAATAGATCAAGAATCATATACTAACGGAGAAATAGTATCTCCTTTAAGAAGATTAATGATTGCCATAATAGATATAATTTTTTATTTTTTCTTTATTATTCTATTAAGTATTTTTATTCAAAAATATCTCTTATTAATCAGTTTTATTCTTTATTATATAATAATCCCCTTAATATGGGATGGTAAAACTATTGGAAGTAACTTCTTAAAAGTAAAAAGAAATTTTAATAAAAGAAAATTACTAAATACATTTTTATATCCTATATTTAAACTTGTTTATTATCTTATTATGCCAAATCTTGCTTTGTACATTGTAATATTTCTTTTAGCAAAGATAAATCATTTTATAACTTTTGTTATTTTAGTAGGTTTTATTTTTCTTTATTTATCATTTTACTTAGGCAACATTATTTTCTTATTTATCTCTAAAACGATGTTTTATGATTCCTTATTTTCCTTAGAGTATCAAAGTACTATAACAAAAAGGTGGGAAAATTTGCCAAACAATAATGAATGTGTTTAAATATCATGTACATAAAAAAAGACATCTATGCAACCAAAAGCAACTAATAGTTGGTAGTATCTTCATTGTTAATAAGTGAAAATACTATAAAGGAGTAAATATATAGTATGAAAAAACAAGCTATTACTAATTTAACGATGATATTATGGATTTTTTTAATCGGAAGTTTCTTTGGCTTCATCTACGAAAACTTATTAATGATTATTAAAGGTCATCCTGCTTTAAGACAAGGACTTATTTATGAACCATTAATACCTATTTATGGTATTGGTTCAATAGTTTTTTATCTATTTTATAAAAATATTAATTTAGATAATAAATCATTAATTATTAAAATAATAATTATCTTTATCTTATCCTTCTTTTTAGGTGGTATAACAGAGTATATGGGATCATTTATTCAAGAAAAAATATTTAAAACCATATCATGGGATTATTCTTATTTAAAATTTGATTTACATGGACGAACTAGTCTATTACATGCTAGCATATGGGGGATAATGGGAGTAATATTCTATTTTCTAATATTACCATTACTTAAAAAAATTAAGAATATAACTAAGACTCACCAAGGTAAGATAATAACAATTATAATGAGTATTATTCTCTTATTTGATTGTACAATATCTATACTAGCATGTAATAGACGTACCGAAAGAAGAACCAATGAAAATCCAAGTAACATAATAGAAGAGTACTTAGATTATCGTTATCCAGATGAATATATTGATTCAATATATAATAATGCTACTGAAGTAATAAATATTAAATCATAAAAAAAAGCAAGAATCTCTTGCTTTTTTATAATGTCTTAGTATCTTTTTTACCTAAATCTAATTGATTAGTTAAAGCAAATAATTTGTTGTATTCGTCCTTTTGTGCTTTATAAACTGCATAAGCATGTCCATAGTCCATAAAATCAGGTGAAAATGCTATTGCTGATTTTACATCACTTGGTGACATTGAATCAACTAAATCTAACACAGCTTCGTTTTCCTTAGCACCATATGATTGAATAACCGCTTCTTTTACTGTATTTTTATTAGCGTTTATTTCTTCATCGGCTACCAAACTCATTCCACTAGCTGCTGCTGCGATTGCTGCAATAACATGTGGTTGTGTTAAATCAGCATCATTATGGACAAATAGATTCTTCGAAGAACTTCTAATCATCATTTCTGTTCTTTGTGTATCATTCATAACCTTACCTCCATATTCAATATATCATTACAAGTAAAAAAAGTAAATAAAAGCTCTTATATTTTGAAACAATTTAACAATATTAAATTAATCACTAGAATTATAAGAATTTATAATTGATGATAATATTTTAAAATTTTAATAAATAAGAAACTTATATTTATTGATATTGTTCCAACTTAAATAAAGTTGACAAAATAAAAAAATTAGTGTATTTTAAACCCAAGCACCAATGCTTATGAAAGGAAGATTACCATGAATTATCTTATCATTAATATTCGTAGACGTGGTATGATAACACTTGTCATGCGGTAAAAAAGTCGCAGATACAAGTGTTTTTAGTCATGCCTGTATCTGCAAAGGATAAGATAGTTTATTTAATAAATTAATACCTATGCAAATACAGCATAGGTATTTTTATTTAAAAAGGAGTGGTTACAAATGTTATCAAAAATAATAAATACATTAAAAGAACTATTGAAATATTATACTCATCAAGATAATCCTGAGGCCTTTGACCAGTTATTTTCATATATAAAAAAACATCTCAATAGTCAATTATATTATCAAGAATATACTTTTAATAATAAAAAATCTTTAGTCATCTCTAATACTAAAGAATATGAATTAGATATAATTTTTGGAACTCATATCGATGTTGTTCCAATCGAAGATTATACTATTTCCGAAGATAAAGAAAATATATATGGACGTGGAACAATCGATATGAAAGGAAGTGTCGCAGTCTTACTCGAACTATTTAATAATTTAAATACATCCAAAAAAGTTGCTTTGTTTATTACTTCTGATGAAGAAATTGATGGTAATTGCACAAAAGAATTATTAAAAATATATCATTCATCCTTAGCAATTATTCCTGATGGTGGAACTAATTTTAATTTAATAAAAGAAGAAAAAGGTCTTCTTCAATTAGAAGTAAGTATTCAAACAAAATCAGCTCATTCATCTCAGCCATTTAACGGCGAAAATGCTATTGTCTCTTTATATAATATTTATCAATCATTAATTTCTAAATATCCTTTGCCTCAAAGTGAAAATGATTATCGTACATCGATTAATTTATCTATTCTTAATGGTGGCACTGCCAATAATCAAGTACCATCAAAAGCTTCTATGGTTTTAGATATAAGGCATATTGCTAAAGATTCAAAAAAAGAAATAATCGCCTTTATTAAAAAATTAAATTCAAAATTATCTCTTAAAATATTACTAGAAGGACCCGTTTTTAAAACTTCTTTAAAGAATGATGAAATTCAAAGATTTATTAATATTTCCCAACAAGTACTAAAAAGACCAATCAAGGTATTAGGATGTGAATCAACTTCAGATGCGGTTTATTTTAGTGAACACAATATACCAACAATCATTATGAATCCTGAGGGATATTATGCACATTGTCAAAATGAATATGTTAATAAAAAAAGTCTTTATAAACTATATAAAATCTATGAAAAATTTTTAGAAAGTGGTGATAGTATTGAATAAATTTGCTGAAATATTGAAAGATAATTCTCAATTAAAAATATGGGAAAAGCTAAGTAATGGTTGTTCTATTGGTACTATGGGATATAGTAAAGAAAATATTCCTTTACTCCAAAAATTACTAGAATCTTTTGCTACTCAATATGGAGAAATAATTGATTATCAAGCTGCTAAAGAAGAATTACTATTATATGAAAAACAAGGTAAATTATTTATTTACTTTGATGAATATGGTAATCCAGTATCAATGAATGGCTGCTTATATAACTATGAAAATGAAACAGTAGAATTTCATAGTACTGAAGATAAAACCTTAACTAATCTTTATTTTTATGGTTTATCAACGATTCCTGAATATAGAGGAAAAGGTGCATGTAGAACTCTTATTAAATATGCAATTCTCTTTGCAAAATATAATAACTTTGATTACGTTTACGCAAGAACAGACTTAATAAATTCCAATTCTGAATGGTTAATGGCTAAATCTGGAATGGAAATATGTACAATAGATAACACTATTATAGCTGAATGGGTGCCAGTGACTGAAGAATATGGTGATTATAGACTTCATATGTGGTTACCTCTTAAAGATAATTTATATCTTCTTCCTACTGATAAAGCTATATATGCTAAAAATGATTCGACAAGAAAACTTCTAACTCCAGAAGGACCATCTAAAAAACTAGCTTAATCTTGTTTTTATCAAAACATAATGATAAAATAATATTGATAATAAAATAATATAGGGTGATAATATGGAAGCATTTGCTGCATTATATGACACAATTTGGTTTCAAACATTATTAAAACTAATATTAGGAGCATTATTAACTGGTATAATAGGACTAGAAAGATCTTCCTTAAATAAACCAGCAGGGTTTGGAACCCATGCCATCTTAGGTGTTAGTTCTGTTTTAATCGTTCTTTGTAGCGAATACTTAGGATACAAATATGATATAGATATGTCTCGTATTCCAGCCCAATTACTACCGGCTATGGGCTTTATCGGTGCAGGAACTATTATCAGAAATGGCTTGAATGTTAAAGGAGTTACAACTGCAGCTGGTTTACTTGCTGTTACTTGTATAGGAATGAGTATTGGTGCTGGCTATTATATTGGTGGTATTTTAGCAACTATAATAGTATATTTAACTCTTGCATATGCTCATAATATTTCAGATAAATTTGAAAGATTTACTTACTTAGGTCTTGAAATTGAAATAACAGATGATATAAATCAAACTATTAAAACTATAGAAGACTATTTTGCTAGTAAAAAAATCGAAATAAAAGGTATTAAAAGACCAGATAAGAAAGATAAAAAAGAAAGACAAGAAACCATTGAAATATATAGTGAATATGATGCACGTCAGTTAAAAAAGAACCAAATAATAACTGATTTAATTGCTATGGACAATATAAATGAAGTTACCGAACAAGAATAAAATAATTGAATTTTCAATTATTTTTTTCTTGTCTAAAAAAACATAAAATGTTATAATTAAATTGATAATCATTATCAATAAGGTTTGCCTATGGAAAAGAGAAATACAAAACAAAAAGAAAAGATTATAAAAATATTATCGCGTAAAGAAAACCATATACATCCAACGATTAACGAAATAATTAACTTGGTTTCAAAAGAAGATAAAACTATTGGTCAAGCCACTATTTATCGTCAAATAAATAACTTAGTACAAGATAATATTCTAAAAAAAATTCCCACTAAAGATGGATTTCATTATGATATAAAAACAGATTTACATAGTCATTTTATCTGTCAAAAATGTAATCGTCTTATAGACTTATATGATAGTAATTATCAAAAAATAATTAATGAACTACAAAATAAATACTCTCTAAATATAATCGAAGCCAATATTATTTTATATGGAATATGTGAGGAATGTAATGACAAAGTATAAATGTGAAATATGTAATCAAATAGTAGAAATAGCTGATATAAATGCAATTAATTCTTGTCCTATGTGTCAGATGGACAAATCATTTTTAAAAGAGTGCCAAAATACCATAGAATTAAAACCAATAGAAGGACCAATTCCTATTGCAGAAGATAATCCAGGAATTGAAAGAATCGAAGCCAAATGTATAAAATGTGGTTTATGTTCAAAAATTTGTCAAAATAAAGTTGGTATTCACTATAATCCAAATACTGCTAAAGAACCAGTTTGTTTATCTTGTGGGCAATGTATTTTAAACTGTCCAGTAGGAGCTCTAGTTCCCAAATATAGTTATCAAAAAGTTCTAAATTATATAAATGATACAGATAAAATAGTCGTTGCTTTTACTTCACCAGCTGTTCGTGTAGCCTTAGGGGAAGAATTTAAAAGTCCCCAAAATAATGTTGAAGGCAAAATGGTTGCTGCATTAAAAGAATTAGGTTTTGACTATGTCTTAGATACAACTTTTGGTGCTGATTTAACTATTATGGAAGAAGCTAGTGAGCTAATAAAAAGAATTGAAGAAAATGGTCCCTTACCTCAGTTTACAAGCTGTTGTCCATCATGGGTAAGATACCTTGAAATATATCACCCATCTCTTACTAAACATTTATCTACTTGCAAAAGCCCTATTGGCATGCAAGGAGCAATGATAAAAACTTACTATAGCGAGATGCTAGATATTCCATCACATAACATAATCTCCGTTGCTATAACTCCATGTACAGCTAAGAAAAGTGAAATTAAACTAGATCCAGTATATACAGATTATGTTCTAACAACAAGTGAACTAGCCATAATGATTAGAGAAAAAGAAATATCTTTTAATAATTTAAAAGATAGAGAATTTGATAACATTATGGCTCGTGGTAGTGGTGGTGGAGTAATATTCGGTAGTAGTGGAGGAGTAACCGAAGCTGCTATAAGAACTGCTTACTATTTCCTAACCAACCAAAAACCACCTCAAAAGTTATTAGAATTTCATGAGGTAAGAGGTTATAATAATATTAAAGAAGCTAAAGTAAAAATAAAAGATTTAGAGTTGAATTTATTAGTAGTTTATGGTATGAATAATATTGAACCTCTCTTAAAAGATTTAGAACAACATAAATTACCATATCACTTTATAGAAGTTATGAATTGTCCAGGAGGTTGTGTTGGTGGTGGTGGACAACCACTAGGAGTTATTTCTAAACAACAAGAAATTAATGAAAAAAGAGCTAATGCTCTATATAATGAAGATTGTAACTTAGAAATAAGAAACAGTTATGAAAATCCTAATATAATAGATATTTATCGCTGTTACCTAGATAAACCACTTAGTAATAAAGCTCATGAATTATTACATACCAAATACCAAGATCGAAGTAGTATATTAGGAGATAAAACTCCTTAATATAAATAAAAATAGAAAGAAGGATTAATATGGAATTAAAAGGATCAAAAACAGAACAAAATTTAATGGCTGCTTTTGCTGGTGAATCTCAAGCACGTAACAAATATACTTACTATGCATCAAAAGCTAAAAAAGATGGATATGAACAAATAGCTGCCATCTTTGAAGAAACAGCAAATAACGAAAAAGAACATGCTAAAATGTGGTTTAAAGAACTACATGGTGGAGAAGTTCCATCTACTGAAGCTAACTTATTAGATGCAGCTGAAGGAGAAAATTACGAATGGACAGACATGTATGATGAATTTGCTAAAGTAGCTGAAGAAGAAGGCTTTAAAGCAATTGCAGCTAAATTCAGAATGGTAGCTGAAATAGAACGTCATCATGAAGAAAGATATCGTAAACTTCTTAAAAATGTTGAAGATAAAGTTGTTTTCTCTAAAGACGAAGATGCTATTTGGATTTGCCGTAACTGCGGTCATGTAGTAGTTGGTAAACAAGCACCAGAAGTATGCCCAGTATGTGCTCATCCAAAAAGTTATTTTGAACTAAAAGCTGAAAACTACTAGAAAAAAGCACTAAATATATAGTGCTTTTTTTATACCTTTACATTATAAAAAAATATATATTATCTTTTCTAGTAAACACTTTCCTAATAGGTAAGATAAAGAAAATATCTCCTATAACTATATTTGAATAAAGAAAACGATATTAACTAATAAATATCGTTTTTTATTTTTCATTAATAAACATTAAACCTTTATAATATTTCCAAGCAATTATTCTAAAAGCTAACTTACTAATTAAATCTTCACTTATTTCACCATTTTTAATACTTTCTTTAATTATCTTAAAATCTCTTTCATAATCATCAGTAATAATTAAATCATTACCAGCTAATAATGCCCTAATAACTTTATTATCAATTGTATCCAAAGCTTTCATATCTATATTATCAGTAATAATAATACCACTAAAATCTAAGTCATCTCTTAATAAATTATGAATTTTAATTGATAGAGAAGCTGGGGTATTCTTATCTATTTTAGTATAAATATTATGATTTATTAAGATTGCTTCAGTACCATATTTTATTCCTTCTTTAAAAGGAGGTAAATAATTATTTTTAATACTTGCTAAACTTTCATTTATCTTTGCTTGTCCTAGATGAGTATCTTTAGCATTTCCATATCCAGGAAAATGTTTTAATACATAACTTACATTTCCCTTTTTACTAGCATTTATAACTACTTTCGCATATTCTGTTGTCATTTTAGTATTTAAGCCAATAGTTCTATTATATATATAAGAATTTTTATTAGTAGCTACATCAACTACTGGTGCTAAGTTAACATTTATTCCTAAATTATCAAGGAATATACTCTTATCAATAGTATCTTCTTTTATTTTTAGAAACCCACCTTCTTTATATAATTCTTGAGCTGATTTAAATGGTGTATCTCTAAGTTTTTTATTACTACTAACCCTTACAACACTTCCTCCTTCTTCATCTACTGCAATTAATAATGGCCACTTACTCATATCTTGTAAAGTATTTACCATCTCTTGTACTTCAGTAGTACTTTTATTAATAAAATCTTTACTAAATAACAAAAATCCTCCAATATAATAATCATCAATTGCTACTTTATAATCATTAGGTAATCTAGCCAATAATAATTGACCGATTTTTTCTTCAAGAGTCATATTTTTAACTTCATCAAAAGCTAATTTGTAGAATTGTTTAAATATCCCATCATCTAACCAATGAAGTGGAATACCATCTTCATTTCTAGTCATTTCTTTTTTTGTTAATTTCTTTATTTTATAATCATTATCTATATCTATTAAACCAGCATATTCAATCATTAAAACTTCTCCTACACTTACATCTTTTAATTTTTTTTCATCTATAGTATACAACATATTCTCTTTATCTTGTCCAATAATCACGCCATCTTTATTACTTAAAACTACCAATTCTAATGAATATATTTCTTTCTTATTACTTAATAATAAAACTAAACAAATACTAAATAATAAAATACTACTAATACATACTATTATAAATATATGTCTTTTTTTCATATCTCATCTCTAACTAATATGTATAAATAAAAAAAATATGTCAAAATTATTGACTAAAGTTAACTTTTTTGTATTAAAATATAAATAGATATAAGGAGGAATATAATGACAAAAGTTTTTTATACAAAAGAAATTACAGCTGATAGTTTAATAAAAATATATGAAGCTTTAGGAATTAAACTACCAGGTAAAGTAGGAGTAAAAGTCTCAACTGGTGAAGATGGATCTAAAGGATATTTAAAAGCAGATTTAATAGGTCCTTTAGTAAAGAAATTAAACGGAACAATTATCGAATGCAATACTGCTTATCCAGGAGCACGTAATACTAAAGAAGACCATTTAAAAGTAGCTAAGAAACATGGTTTTACTTCCTTTTCTAATGTAGATATTATGGATGGAGAAGGGGAGTTTAAAATTCCTGTAAAAAAAGGAAAACATCTAAAATATGATTTAGTTGGTAACAATTTTGCTAATTATGATTCAATTCTAAATTTAGCTCATGGTAAAGGTCATGCTATGGGTGGCTTTGGAGCTAATTTAAAAAATCAATCAATTGGTATTGCTTCTCGTAACGGTAAAGCTTATATTCATAGTTGTGGTCAAGATGAAAATCCTGATACAGCATGGGATGCTAAATATGAGCAAATTGAATTCATCGAATCAATGGCCGAAGCTGCAAGTGCTGTATCTGACTACTTAAATGAAAACAATAAACCAATTGCTTATATCACAGTTATGAACTATCTTTCTGTAGATTGTGATTGCGATGCCCATCAAAGTGAGCCAGTAATGGAAGATATTGGAATTATAGCTTCTTTAGACCCTGTAGCTAATGATCAAGCCTTCATTGATTTTATCTTTAATAGTAAAGAACCAGGAGCTAAAAAATTACAAGAACGAATCGATAGTCGTCAAGGAAGAGAAATCTTACCATATGCTGAAAGTTTAGGACTTGGTTCAACAAAATATGAATTAATAAACCTTGATGAAGCAGAGTAATCTGCTTTTTTTATGCAGATTTTGACAATTTAATAAACCTAAGATACAATTATTTTTGTAAAAAAGGGGGAATAAAAATGTTTGGTGAAGAAATAATTGTTACTAATCGTTTACTTAAACTAGATCCTAAAAGACGTTTAAGAATACCTTCTGAAACTAAAGTTGAAGTAGGCGAAAAAATATATCCTATGTTTGATATAAGAAGAGAATATTTACTTCTTCTAAATGAACAAGATCTCCTAATTGCTATAAAAAAATATGAAGATTTGTTTAAATCCTTACGTGAAGAAGGTAAAATAGATGCACGTAAATACCGTGAATTTCTAAGACATTTATATGCTACACTATGTTTTGCCCAAGAAATAGTTGATAAACAAAATCGCATTATCATCCCCCAAATTGCTATTAATAGAATGCAATTAAGTAATACCGTCTATGCGGTAGGTAAAAACACTCACTTAGAATTATATAAAGATGAAGAAACATATCAAGCCATTCTTGCAAGAAGAAAATAAACTTTATGAAAAGTTTATTTTTATTTGCTCCTAAACATGGTAAAATAATATAGAATGGAGTATGTATATGAAAAATAAAAAAATATTAATAACCTCATTAATTGTTTTAATTTTAATAATTATCATAAGTATTTCTCTATTATTTTTATTCCGTAAGGAAGAAAAAGTAATTCCTACTAAAGAAGAACTTAAAACTACAGCTCTTAAAGCTAAAGACATTGTTACAATTAGCAAAATAGAAAGATATGCATCTAAAGACTCTTCTAATAATGACGAATCAGTTTATCTTGTTAAAGATGAAGCAATGTTAACCTTAAGAAATTCTTCATTAAATAAAATAGGAGATTCTACTAATCTTGAAGATTCTAATAATATCGGTTTAAATGCTGCTCTTGTAACAGCTTTTAATTCTATATCTAAAGTATATAGTTCTAAAATAACAACTGAAGGAGATGGCGCTAAAGGAATCTATAGCCATGGGCAAAAGTCTAACATTGAACTAGCTGACTCAACTATTGAAACTCTAGGAACAAACTCCTCAGCTTTAATCGTTAATCATGGCCTAATTACTGGTGAAAATCTAACCATAAATACTAAAGCTAAATCATCTCCAGCTCTTGAAACTATTAATAAAGATAGTACTATCGAAATAAAAAATTCAACAATCGAAACTACTAGCCAAGCATCCCCTCTAATATTTGCTAAAGGGAAAGTTTCCTTATCTAACACAACTGGAACTGCCAATGGTTCTCGTATTGCTGTTTTAACTGCTAATGCTAACGTTACTTTAAACCAAGTAACTGCTATTGTAAGTGGTGGTAGTAAAGGAAACTATCATGAATCAGGTATTTTAATTTATGATTCTAAAAATGCAAAAACAACCTTTACTGCCCTTAATTCAAGTTTAAATATTAATCAAAGTTTACCATATTATAAAATAGCTCCTTTATTTATTGTATCTAATGCCAACGCTATTATAAATTTAACTAATACACCTTTAAATTTTGGTAGTAATATTTTCTTAGATATTAATAAATCAACTTTACAACTTAATTTAGATAATCAAAATATAATAGGTAATATAGATTCTACAGATTCAAAAATATCTATATCTTTAAAAAATAATTCTATTTTAGCTACTACAATACCTAAAGATACTGCTATTACATTAGATAAATCATCTACTATTACTTTGCAAAAAGATACTTATTTATCTTCTCTAAATAATGCTGATAAAACTAATAGCAATATTAATTTTAATAATCATAAACTATATATTAATAATATCTTAGTAGAAAGGAACTAGCATGAAAAAAATAATCTACCTTTTTATTTTATTACTTCCATTTCCTATTCTTGCTTTAACATATCCAACTTTACATTATCGTAATGCTCTTATTTATGATTTAACTGATAATACTATTTTATATGAATATCAAAGTGAAGAAAAAACAAGTATAGCATCTTTAACTAAAATAATTACAACAATCGTTGCCATAGAATCTATTGATAATTTAGATGAAACTATAACATATACTAAAAAAATGGATTCTTTAGTTCGTTGGGACGCTTCAGTTGCTGGTTTAAAAGTAGGAGACACAATTACTTATCGTGATTTATTATATGCCTCAATTCTTCCCTCTGGAGCCGATGCTACAACTGCTTTAGCTCTTTCTTTATCAGGAAGTATAGAATCATTTGTCTTTAAAATGAATGAACTAGCCCAAAAGTTAAATATGACTAATACTCATTTTGTTAATGTAACAGGCCTTGATGCCGAAGGCCACTATAGTACAGCTAAAGATATTTTAACAGTGTTAAAATATGCTTTAGCTAATCCAACATTCAAAGAAATATATACTACTAAAGAATATACTTTAACCAATAATCTCCAAGTAAAATCTACAGTAAATAATAAAAATTCTAATCTAGATACATCACGTATTATAGGTAGTAAAACCGGTTTTACTAAAGAAGCAGGATTATGCATTTCTGCTTTAATAAATTCCAATAATCACGATATATTAATTATTACTATAGGAGCTCCAACTACTAAAGAAAGATATAATATAACTGATGCTCTTGAATTAATTACATTCCTTGATAATAATTATAATAATCAATTAATAAAAACCAAAAATGATATTATTAAAACAATACCTGTTAATTTTAGTAATATTTCTACATATGATATAACTTTAAAAAAAGATATAACTTATTATTTACCAAACGATTATTCTAAAAAAGATATTTCTATTAAATACACTGGTTTAGAAGAATTATCTTACTATAATAAAAAAGATGAACAAATCGGTAATATCAAAATATATTATCAAGATAAATTAATTTATCAAGAAGATATCTTTTTAAACGAAAATATAAAAATAAACATCTTAAAAATACTTTTATATTATAAATATTTTATTATAACTATTGTTATTTTTATAATTATAATAATAATTATTATTCGTAAAAAACGAATTAAAAGATTAGCAAAATAAAACACTTATTTAAAAAGTGTTTTATTTTTGCTTAACAAATTGTGAAGCATAAAGATCACAATTTAAATTGTCTTCCTTAATATCACAAGACCAAACAGTACCATCATCTTGTTGCATAGTAACTTTCTTTTCATCAACTTGATATTTACCAGTTATAGTATCTTCTAAAACTTCTAAAACAAAAGTTTTATCTTTTTTTAGCTCTAGATTATAAGCTTCAACATTTTCCTTTGGACCATCTTCTGTAATTAAAACATCTTGTGTTCCATCAGCAACATATTCTCCAATTAATTCATTTTTTTCACATCCAGTTATCAAAAATAAACAACCAAATAAAATTAAAAATTTTTTCATTCTAAACTCCTATACATTAATTTATTTCTTTAAATTAATTATATCACAAAAAAAAGAAATTCTATCTTTTTTGCTTACCATATTATAATATGATAAAATATAAACGTTAAGAAAGGGTGTCATCCATGGAAAAATATCGCGAAATAGAGAAAAGTATAATCAAAAAATATCGTAAAGAAATATGGTCTAAATTCATTAAAGCTTTAAAAGAATATCATCTTATAGAAGAAAATGATTCCATAATGGTTTGTATCAGTGGAGGAAAAGACTCCTTTCTTTTAGCTAAATGTATTCAAGAACTTATACGTCATGGTCAAATTCCTTTCCAAGCTCACTATGTAGTTATGAATCCCGGCTATAATAAGATTAATTTAGAATATATAAAAAATAATGCTAAACTATTAAACATTCCTATTGAAATATTTAATACTGATATATTTGAAGTAGCAACTACTCTAAATCCAGAAAATCCATGTTATATGTGTGCTAGAATGCGAAGAGGGCATTTATATAACAAAGCTAAAGAATTAGGATGTAATAAAATAGCTTTAGGTCATCATTTTAATGATGTAATTGAAACAACCCTAATGTCTATGTTATATGGTGCTGAAATTAAAACAATGCTTCCTAAAATTCATAGTGACAACTTTGAAGGCGTTGACTTAATAAGACCATTATATCTAATTAAAGAAGAAGTTATTATTGCATGGTCAAAATATAATAATCTTACTTTTCTAAATTGCGCTTGCCAATTTACTGAAAAAATAGCTAATAAAGAAGTAGATAGTAAAAGAAATGAAATGAAAGAACTAATTAAATATTTAAAAACTAAAAACAAAGATATCGATCATAATATCTTTAAATCTTTAGACAATATAAACTTAAATTGTGTATTAGGATATCATAAAGATAAAATAAGACATTCCTTTCTTGAAGACTATGATAAGGAGAATTAACATGAAAATAGGAATAGATATCGATGACACCACCTTAAACACTGTTAACGAAATGATAAGATATGGTGACATATTTTGTCATGATGTTCTTAAAAAAACAGATACAAAAAATAGTATAAGTGACATTACTAATCGTTTTTATTTAAATTCGTTATATGGTTGGGATGATGAGACAAAATTTAATTTTTTTAATCTATACTACAGCCAAGTATTAAAAGATTGCACTCCTAAGTTAGACTCACCTAAAATAATAAGAAAGTTAAAAGAAGAAGGAAATAAAATCTATTTTATTAGTGCTCGCTTAACTAACATTCCTAATTGTCCAACCGAAAATATTACAATAGATACATTTAAAAAGTATAATATTCCATATGATAAAATAATTATAGCTGCTTATGATAAATTAAATTACTGCCTTGAAAATGAAATTGAAATCTTCATAGATGATAGCCTCGAAGTACTAGAATCTTTATCTAGTCATAAAATTAAATGTTATTTGATGACTACTCCTATGAATCAGTCAATTATTGTATCTAAAGATATTAAAAGAGTATCTAACTGGGAAGAAATATATAACGATTTAAAGGAGAATTAACATGATACCAGAAATTCTTAAACAAAAATTAATAAATAATTATGGTATAGATGACGTAAACGATATAATAGAATCATACCAAAATAAAAAAATAGTATCTTTACGTATCAATACACTTAAAACAACCAAAGAAAATATAATATCTATCTTAAAAGAAAATAATATTGCTTATAAAGAAATTTCTTGGTCATCAGCAGCTTTAATTATTCCTAATAATACCGAAGAAGATTTAAAAAAATTATCTATTTATGAAGATGGTCTAATATATTTACAAAATTTATCATCACAAATACCTCCATTATTTTTAAATCCCCAAGCTAACGAAACAGTTCTTGATATGGCAGCAGCTCCAGGAGGTAAAACAACTGAAATAGCAGCTTTAACTAACAATAAAGCAATGATAACAGCCATTGAAAAAAACAAAATAAGAGCTCAAAGATTGCAATATAACATAGATAAACTAGGGGCTAAAAAAATAACTATCTTAAATAAAGACGCCCGCTATCTAGATCAATTTTTTATCTTCGATAAAATTCTTTTAGATGCTCCATGTACTGGTAGTGGTACTTTAAACTTAGAAACTATGAATAATTTTAATGAAGAATTACTTAATCGTTCCTTAAATACTCAAAAAAGTCTTCTTACAGAAGCTATAAAACATCTTAAAATAGGGGGAGAATTAATCTACTCCACATGTTCTATTTTAAAAGAAGAAAATGAAAAACATATTCTATCTCTTTTAAAAGAACATCAAAATATAATATTAGTTCCCCTTACTTTAAAAGATACTACTTTAGAATTATTACCTTCTACTATTGAAGGAGTTTTAACCATTAAACCTAATAAATATTATGAAGGATTTTTCATTGCTAAAATTAAAAAAATAAACTAACTCATCGAGTTAGTTTTTTATAACCATACACCATATGTTATAGCTGCCATTGTAAGTAATAAACCAGCTACATAAAAGACTTTTACAATATCACCTTCCGACCATCCAAGTTGTTCAAAATGATGGTGTAGGGGAGCCATTCTAAATATTTTCTTTTTAAAATATATAATTGAAATCATTTGAATTAATGAAGATAAAGTTTCAATTACAAATACACCACCAACAACTGCTAATAACAATTCATGTTTGGTTAAAATAGCAATCGCGGCTAATGCTCCTCCTAAAGCTAAACTACCAGTATCGCCCATAAAGACCTTAGCTGGATGAGTGTTAAATAATAAGAAACCTAATAACGATCCAATAAGAACAAAACAGAAAATTCCAACTTCTTGATTGCCATGCATCCATCTTGCGTTCCACGCTAGTAATCCATATGCTAAAAAAGCAATTGCTGATAGACCACCAGCTAAACCATCAAGTCCATCTGTAATATTAACAGCATTAGATGAACCTACTAATAAAAACAAGATAAATAAACCATAAAACCATCTAAGATCCATTTCAAATCCTAAACTTGATATCTCAACTGTTGGCGAACCACCATTTGAAATGTAAATATAGAAGAAAACTAAAGCAATTCCCATTTGACATAACAACTTAAACATAATACTTAAACCTTTATTATTATGACATTTAATTTTTAATAAATCATCTGCCAAACCAAGTAAGGCATAAGCGACAAAAACAAATAAAACAATTACTAAGTTGTATTCTAAATCAATACTTCCTTTTATTTTCAATAATAAGAGGGTTAATACAGTTGGAATAATAAAGATTAAACCACCTAAGGTTGGTGTACCATTTTTGGCCATATGTCTTTCCCCAATAGTTTTACTAACATTTTGACCACACTTTAATTTTCTTAATATGGGTATTAATATCAAACCAGCTATAATTGATAGAATGAAACCTAACATCATAGCCATTGCTGCTTTTGCTAAAACAAGCATCTAATACACCCCTTCCTATAAAAAATTATACTACATTTTTTATCTCTCATTATTTATAAGAATATAAATTTACATTGCTTTACAACAAATATTCTTAATTTAGTAATACTTTTATTGTACTATTTTCTTTTATATATATACCAGCATCAGGTTCTTGATATATAATTGTCTCTCCCGTACCACTGTATTCTATCTTAAAACCTTTTAATAATGTAGATGCTTCTTTCTTAGTTTTACCAACGACATTAGGAGTTTTTACATACTTAGTATCTAACCAAGTATATTCCCGAGGTTTAACTTCTTTACTTGGTGAAATATTTTTAATACTTATAATATTTTTCATAATATTTTTAGCAATAGGAGCTGAAACTGTTCCTCCATATTGTGTAACACCTATAGGATGATCAATTGCCACATAAACAACATATTCAGGTTTATTAGCTGGAAAAAAGCCCATAAAACTAACTATATAATTGCCACTCATATATATACCATTATTTACTTTTTGTGCTGTTCCCGTTTTTCCACCAACTCGATAATTTTCAATATATGCATTTTTACCAGTACCATTACTTACAACACTCTCTAAAGTAAATCTTACCATTTCTGAAGTCTCTTTAGATATGATATCTCTTATTTTATTCGGCTTATTTTCTAAAATAATATCATCTGTTTCAGGTTCACTTATATATTTTAAAATATATGGTTGATATAAACTACCACCATTAATTGCTGCACTAACACCAGTAACCTGTTGAATAGGAGTAACACTTATTCCTTGCCCAAAAGCAATAGTTGCTTGTTCAACTGGTCCAATTTTATCTAAATCAAACATAATACCTTTAGCTTCACCATTTAAATCAATTCCTGTTTTATCCATAAAACCAAAATCTTTTATATAATTATATAATTTTTCTGTTCCTAGTTTTTGTCCCATAACTACAAAACCTGGATTACAAGAGTTTTCTACTACTTCTAAAAACGTTTCTGCACCATGCCCACCACTTTTCCAACATTTAATTCTTGCCCCCTCAACATTAATTGAACCACTATCATAATAATGATCTTCAAATAAATTAATCGTTTTTTCTTCTAATGATGCTGCTAGAGTAATAATTTTAAAAGTTGAACCTGGTTCATAGTTTTTCCAAATAGGTAAATTCCTATTAATTACTTCTAAATCATAATCTTGATAATTATTAGCATCAAAAGTAGGTCTTGATCCCATTGCTAATATTTCCCCAGTATTAGGATCCATTACAATTCCTAATGCTTGTTCAGGACTATATTTAGTATCTGCATTCTTAAGTTCCTTTTCTAAAGCTAGTTGAATATCTATATCAATAGTCAAATAAATATCCATTCCATTCTGGGGCTTTTCATATTCTTCACTTAATTTAATTCTTTTACCTTTCCCATCAGAAACATATTTAATAGAACCATCTTTACCAGTTAAATAATCATCATATTGTAATTCTAATCCTGATAATCCTTGATTATCTATTCCTACATATCCTAAGGTATGAGCAAGTACATCACCATACGGATAATATCTTTTAGCTTCTTTAAGTAAATATAAACCATCTATATTAAGACTATTTATCTTATCGGCTGTCTTACTATCTAATTGTCTTCCCTCAGGATTAACTTTCTCTAAAGAAGTCTTTTTATTTAAATGTTTTAATATATCATTTTTATCACAATCTAAAATTTCAGCTAATTTTATCGCCGTATCTTCTTTATTAGTTACTTGACTAGGTACTACATATAAAGTAGTAGTAGTTATATTAGTAGCTAATACTTTACCATTTCGATCAAGAATTCTTCCTCGGTCTGCTGTTATAGGCAAATTCCTTTGCCATAAAGCTAACGCTAAATTATTTAATTTATTATAACTAAATACTTGTATATAAAATATTCTCCCCAAAATAACTAAAAAAAGAACAACAACGATTATAAGAACAATTTTTATTCTTAACTGCTTTTCTTTAATAAACATAGTTTCACCAATAAAATATATTCATTATTCTTTAATATTTGACATTTATTATTTTTTTAATATAATACCATCCAAAAAGGAGGACTATTTATGTCATATATCGATTTAACTAAAACTCGCGAAGAAGCATTTAAATTAGCCCAAACTCCATATAAAATAGGCGATGAAAACTTTGGTAAATACAGCTCAATTTACTTAGCAGCTACATCGAATGTTAAAGATACTTTGTCTTTATATCATGATTATGAAAGTGTATTAGCTCTAGGAGCAACTGGAGCTTTAGGTTATGAAGCCTTATTAAATGGTGCAAAAAAAGTAGATTTATTTGATATAAACGAACTTCAAAGAATATATTATGAATATTTAAAAACAGCTATTATGATATTACCATATGAAGAATTTATTCACTATTTTACTTTACCTAAACAAAATAAATATTTCAAAAAAGAAGATATTCGCCATTTATTATCTAATGAACTTTATTATCGTATAAGTTTTTTTCTTGATGAAGATATTAATTATGTTCTAGAACCATTATTTGATTTTTTCTATAGTCCTGATTTAATTTTAAGTAGTTTATTTCGTTTTGAATTTCCTCTTACTTTAGATTATTTAAAAAAATACATTTCTTTTTATAACGAAGAAGAATACTATAAATTACAATCTATTTTAAGAAAAAACCCTTCTATAATAAAATATCATCAAGTATCTATAAATGATGTTAGAACTTATTTTGCTGATAATAAATATGACCTAATTCTTCTAGATAATGTTTTACAATATTTTTATCAAATACCTAATCTAGAAACACCATATAAAGTAAATATGTTTATTGATAAAGAATTAAGTAAATTACTAAATAATCATGGTGCTATCGCTGCTGCTTATGGTTTTGAAGTAGCAGCAGATGCTTTAAAAATATCAGAAAATATCCCTCTAACTGGTGCTAGTAATCCAACAGCTTTTTCTAATATGATAATTAAACAAGCTAAAAAGAAAGATTTAATTACTAATTTAGTAAGAAAATGGAATCACTATTCTTATAATTTTATTCCTGGTGTCGAAGAAGACAAGCGTGAAAATGTTGTTTTAACATATCGCAAACGATAATTAATCTTATTGCATAAAAAGTTAATTTTTGATAAAATAGCATAGAATATAAGATAGTAGGAAGTGATAAAATGAAAAAAATTATAGTAATCTTTTTTCTATTTTTCCTTACCTTTATCCAAGTAAATGCTTTAACTTTACCTAAAGAAGTCGACATAACAGCTGATGCTATTGTCCTTTTAAATTTAGATGCTGATGAAATTATATATACTAAAAATCCTGATAAGAAAGAAATCCTTGCCTCATTAACTAAGATAATGACGGCTTATACTGTTATTGAAAATGTTGATAATTTAAATAAAAAAGTAACTGTTACAAAAGAGGATATTGCTAATTTATATGGTTTTACTTGTGCCGGCTTAGAAGAAGGAGATAAAGTTACTTATTTAGATTTATTATATGGAACAATGCTTATTTCTGGAGCTGATGCTGCCCAAACTTTAGCTATTCATGTAGGTGGATCGATAGAAGGATTTAATAATCTAATGAATAAAGAAGCTCAAGAGTTAGGTTTATATAACTCTCATTTCGCTGATTCATATGGTGGAGATGATAATAATATTTCAACTGCCCGTGAAATGGCTTATCTCTTAAAAATAGCATTACAAAATAAAACATTCAAAAAAATATTCAGCACTAATTACTACACGATGAGTAACGGCTTAAGAGTTGTTAATTATACAGCCTCTATAGCAACTTTTCATGGCCTTGATTCAGCTTTATTAACTGGTAATAAATCAGGTTTTACACCAGAAGCAGGCTTACTCCTTGCATCAACTGCAACTATAAATGGCACTAACTATGCTTTAATCGTTTGTAAATCAACAGTTAACGAATATAAAAGTAGCCATGTATTAGATACTTATAAAATATATGACTATATAAAAAATCTTACTTTTAAAGAATATCCTATCTTACAAAAAGGAGAAATAATTAAACGTATTGAAGTTGAAAATGGTACAATAAGTGAATACATTGTAACAGCTGATGAAACTCTAACAGCTACTTTAACTGAAAAAGATTATGAAAATCTAGAATACCAAATTAATTTAACCGATAAAATAACTCCAGAAAACCAAGTAGGGGACAACTTAGGATATGTTGATATTTTAGTAAATGGCGAATTAATTGATACCTATCATGTCTATTTAAAAGATGAAATCTTTAAATATCAAAAAGAATCTAAAATAGCCATAATTGCAATAATTCTTCTTATCTTTGTTTCTCTAATCTTATTATGTACTAATGTCTTAACTTTTAATAAACGAAAATTTTAATAATATGATTTAATTCATATTATTTTTTTTATCCCTATAATATATTTAAATAGGTGATTAAATGAAAATAGACAAAATACTTTTAATAACAACTATCTTTTTAATTATCTTCGGAATTATTATGATATATTCATCTAGTAATATTTGGGCTTTATATAAATACAACGATAGCTTAAAATTTGCTAGATCCCAATTTTTCTTCTTCTTAATAGGTTTAGTTATTATCTATATTCTTCAAAAAATAAACCCTTCCTTATATGAAAAATATGCTAACCATCTTCTATTTCTATGTCTAATCCTTCTTATTCTAGTATTAATACCTGGTTTAGGCAAAGTAAGAAATGGTTCTCGTAGTTGGTTTGGTATTGGTTCCTTAGGAATTCAACCATCAGAATTTAGTAAGTTAGGTCTTATAATATATACTTCAAAATACTTAGCTCATAATAATAATCAAATAAAAAACATAAAAAAAGGACTCTTTCCCTTATTCTTAATTATTTTCTTCTTTTTCTTTCTTATTATGCTTGAACCAGACTTTGGAACCTCTATGGTTATTATCTTAAGTTTAATTGGTTTAATCTTTATATCTGGTCCCAAACTATCATTCTTTCTTAAAATAGGTTTTCTTGGTTTAATAGGAATTGTCATCTTAATAATTATTGCCCCTTATCGTTTAGAACGTATTATCTCTTATTTAAATCCATGGAGCGATCCTTTAGGTAGTGGTTTCCAAATAATTCAAAGCCTTTATGCTATAGGGCCTTCTAGTCTTCTAGGAACTGGGTTTGGAAATTCAATTCAAAAAAATTTTTATCTACCCGAACCTCAAACCGATTTTATCTTTAGTATAATCGCTGAAGAATTTGGCTTTATAGGAGTATTTTTCTGTATTATATTATTTTTTACTATCTTTTATCGCTCTATTAAAATTGCTCTTAATCAAAATAATCTCTTCTATAAATATTTAGTATTTGGTCTATCTTTTAGTATAACACTTCAAGTAATATTAAATATTCTTGTCGTTACTGGAACAATTCCTACAACAGGAATAACCTGTGTCTTCTTATCTTATGGTGGTTCAAGTCTTCTTGTTAGTATGATAAGTATCGGTTTAATATTACGTATTTCTTCATTAAATAATAGTAATTCTTGACAATTACAATTCTCTAGCTTATGATATAGCCACTTAAGAAGTAGTGGGGGATTTCTATGAAAAAAAATATCGGTAATATAACCAAAATTATTTTAGTTTATTTGCTATTAACAATCTTTATTATTACTTTCTTTTTTATACCCAAAAGTGGCGAAGAAAATACCTCTTTATTACCTAAACAGACTTCAAATAATGAAATAAATACCTCTTTAGAAGCTCTTGTTATAGAAAGTTCTCCAGATATTAATTTCCAAGAAACAAGAAACAAATACCAAAATAATGATATTATAGCTCGTCTAGAAATTCCTAATTTATTTAATATCCTAATTACGCAAAGTACAGATAATAAATATTATTTAAATCATTCTTTAACTAAGAAAAAAGATACTAAAGGTACTGAGTTCATGGACTATCGTAATAATATAGATAGTAAACAAATAAATATATATGGTCATAATTCTCGTACATATGATATCCCATTTCGTAAACTAGAAAACTTTTTAAATAAGGATTATTTTAATAAAAATAAATATATTCTTTTACAAACAGAATTAGAAAAACGTATCTATGAAATAACTGCTATAAAAGAAGTAAAAGATAATGAACATATGCAAATTAAATTACAAGGTTCAAATTATCTAAAACACCTTGATAAATTAGTAGATAATGCTTATCATTATCGTGAAATTAAATACGATGAAAATTCTAATATCTTAGTTCTTCAAACATGTTCCTATGCAAATAAAGACTCTTATTATATAATAGTAGCAATAGAAATAAATTAGAAAGAAGAATAATATGCAAGTAAAATTATATTTAGCAAGTACATCTAAATTTAAAAGTTCAATCCTAAATAGAGTAGGTTTAAAACATCAAACCATGTCTTCTAATATTGAAGAAAAATCATCATTTAAAGACCCATACGAGTATGTTAAAGATTTATCATTAAATAAAGCTCTTAGTATAAAAGATAAAATAACAGATGGTTTTATTATAGGACTAGATACCATTGTTCTAATTAATAATAAAATAATAGAAAAACCTCTAAATATTAAAGAAGCACGTTTAAACTTAGAAAATAGTAGTAACAATTTAAATAAAGTAATAACTGGTATTACGATAATTAATACTTTAAATAATAAAATTATAACTGATTATCAAGAAACACTAGTTACATTTAAAGCTATATCAAAAGAAGATATTGATTACTACCTTGAAAATGAACCAGATATAATGTATGCATCTGGTTTTATAATCGAAAACATAGCTTCTAACTTTATCTCTAAAATAGAAGGAAGTTACTATAATATATTAGGAGCTCCTGTTGAAAAAATATATGAAATATTAAATAAATTTAATGTTTATTTAAAAGATATATCTCATTAATAAAATCTTTAAATAGTAAGCATTCTTTTTCTTAATTATTTATGCTATAATAAAAAAATAGAGAAAGGGTGTTAAATGTGAGTAAAATAACCAACCTAAATAACTATACATTATTAGAACAATCTATAATAGATAAGATATATTTTTATCCAGAATCTGCTATTTCAAATACTAAAATAAAAAGAAAAAATGATAATCTATGTGTTTTGTTTGCTATCGAAAAAGAAAAATATACACCATTATTTAAAATGAATACAACTCTTATAAATGATGGAAAAATAATCTATGAATGTTATTCTCTTTATCTAAAGCGTTTAGAGCCATATAAATTTGTAGTTTTAAATAGTAAAAATGATTATCTTCATGCTGAAATTCTTCCGAAAGAAATTATCGATTTTAACACTCTTGAATATGATAGTTTTATTAAAATTCTTAAAGAAAATCAAGAATTATCTAAGATGATTCCCGAGTTAACTAATGCCCTTAAAAGTAATATGAATAATCTTGAAATAGAAAAAAAAGTAGCTACTAAAATCGATATACCTTCACCAACTCATTACTATCAAAATATTACTGGCTATCAAGTTGATTTCTTAGAAAAACAAATTACTCCTGAAGAAGAATTAAATTTATCTAAAAAGATTCTCAAAAATATCAAAACTAATTTCGAAGTAGTTTTATATGAAAAAAGTCAAATGACAACAGCTTATCTAGCTTTATATGCCATTCTTTTAAATAAAGTCAAAAGTTCTAAATTAAAGCCTAAAGAAATTCTAGATTCTAAAGAATTAAAACTTGATACCAATAAAATTAATTTATCATATCAAGATTTAAATACTATCTTATCTTCTATTATTAATCAATTAAAAGACGAAAACTTAGATACTTTTGAACGTAATATAATTCAAGAAAGAATAGAGTATATTATAACTTCAAAACCTCATCTTAAAGAATTTAAAAACTATCTTAAAGTTATCCTAGCAGATGATAAATATATTAATTTTAATAAAAGAAATCGTACTATTTATGAAAATCAATTAAAAGAATTACTTATTAATTCCCTAGTAAATCAAAATTATCGTCCACTACCTCGAAATCAAATTTTAATATACAATATGATTGATCAAAATAATATTGATTTCATCTGTTTAATAAGTGTTGATAAATTATATGATTTATTAAAAACATATAAATGTAACTCAAGTATTGAAAACAAAAAAACAATCACTCTTTTAAATAGTCTTTCTTCATTAATAAATGATACTAAGATAAAAAACAATCAACATCTAATAGAGATATCTATTTATTTAATAATTATGATGAATATTTACTATTATCATAATGTTAATTCTAATAATTTATTATTTAATAAAGGCGATTATATTTTAAAATTAGATTATATACGAGGTAATTTTGATATTAAAGTAATTAATCGTAATACTAATACAAAGTATGGTCATTTTATAAAGCTTACACCAGCTACAAAAGAAATAATCAAAACAAGTCTTGATAAAAGTGAAAAAACTTTTATTAATACAATGAATAAAATTGCTTATAATAGTCTTTCTAAATGCTTACAAGACCTAGCAATTGATATTATCTATAAAGAAATATCTAATACCAATATTCAAGTTAAATTTAGAAGAGCACTTAATCAAGATATATTTGATTTCTCTTGTAACTTATTTGTCTTACTAGATATTTTAACTAACACAAAGACAATAAAACCTAAAGTAAAAGAAATCGAAGAACAACCAATAATAGAAGATAAAAAAGATACTAAATATGGTCTTCCAAATGAAGAATATGAATATTTAATTCGTAAATCTAATACAATCACTAATATTATGCAAACAAATCCTATTCCTAATAAGGATTACCAAGAGATATCTAATTTATATCAAGAATTTACAACAGCTAAAGAAGATAACAAAGAATTAATAATTAAAGAGATAAAGAAAATCCTTGAAAAAGATAATAAATAATTATCATAAATTGACTTTTTAAAATACTAATGCTACAATCCAATTAATAAGGAAGGTTTTGTATATGAAAAAAGAAATTTTTAGCAAAACAGGCGCTAGAGTAGGTATAACAATTTCTCTATTAGCTACTGCCTTTTCTCCTATAATGGCTACTCCTGTTTATGCCGATGTTCCACCATCATACATTGTTGGTGAAGCTCAAACAGAAGAAAATCGTCAACCAGTAAAAGTAGAAGAAGCTCAAGCTATTATTGCCAAATTCCATGGCTTCGACCGTGAAGGTAATCAAACTATCACTATGGAAGAAATTGAACGTGCAATTCGTTTATCAAAAGCTTTAAACGAATACTTATATGATCCATTAAAGTTTACTAACGCTCGATCAAGTGAAGTCATAAATCTTGATATTAATGCAATATATGATTACTATGTTCGTGCATATGAAGCAGGAACAGACCAAGATTTAGAGTATTTCTTTAAAAATACTTTACCAGAAAAACCAGCAATTGATGCATATATTACATTCGTAAGTGGCACATTATCAAATAATCTAAAAAAAGAACTATGTACTAGAGTTAGCGAAGTAATTTCTTCCGAAGGAAGAACAATAACTACTGCTCCAAGAATAATTATTAATGATAAAGAAATTTATTGTTTAGTTGAAGTAGATGGTCACTTAGAAAAACTATGTTTTGTAGGTAATGGTATCCAAGAAATAAAAGATATTTGTCAATCTCTAGATCAAACATACAATTTAGCGATTAATAATATTTCTGGTGCTTCTTTAGAACACGATAATACATTTATGTATAATGGCATTGATTCCATAACTAACGAATCAGCATGGCTATCTTTACCAGAAGATGCTAAAAGAGATAAACTAGAAGAAGGAATAGCTTTATATCGCACCCTTCAAATTCATACAAACTATGAACTAAGAAGTAATGATCCTATAACTCTTCATCCATTAACAGAAGAAGAAAAACAAGAATTAAGAAACTTAGCTTATAATGAAGATCAAATAATGCGTGCTGGTAAAAAAGAAGTAATCTTAGATAAAATGATAAATAAAATGCTACAAAAATTGAATTAATTATATTTTTATAGTATTATTTAATTAGGAGGAGATAATTATGAATAAACTATCTATTAAAACAATTATCTCTTTACTATGACTTATTATCTCCCTAGGTAATAAGTCTTTTTTTATAGGAGGAATAAATGAAGTATAAAAGAATATTATTAAAACTAAGTGGTGAATCCTTAGCAGGAAGTAAAAAAACTGGAATTGATTTTGAAAAAGTATTATCAATTTGTGCTGAAGTAAAAGAAATAGCCCAAATGGGAATTGAAGTAGCTATTGTTGTTGGTGGCGGTAACTTTTGGCGTGGTAGAAGC
Organism: uncultured Bacilli bacterium; assembly: GCA_944332265.1. Taxonomy (GTDB): domain Bacteria; phylum Bacillota_I; class Bacilli_A; order RF39; family UBA660; genus Coprovivens. Next base: position 117 of record CALVJQ010000020.1, on the reverse strand, counting down.
AATAAGCAGATGGACCGTTGTACATCAGATTATATAGGAATGTTAGGAACGACAATGAATGCTCTAGCTTTAGGTGATGCTTTTAAACAACTAAACCAAAGCGTTCGTGTTCAAACA
>CALVJQ010000019.1 GCA_944332265.1 uncultured Bacilli bacterium | reverse complement strand
TTGGTACAAATTGCAAAAGAATTAGTTGAAATTATAAATCAAAATTTAACACTAGATGCTTTTAAAAGAGAAGATGCTAGAGCCAGAATTAGAGTTAATATTAGAAGATTATTAATTAAATATAACTATCCACCGATAAAAAGAGAAGGTGCAGTAGAAAAGGTTATTAAACAAGCTGAATTAAAGTACCAGGATAACGAAATATAGGAAATTAGTACTTTTTTACTAATTTCTTATTAATTAGCAACTTACAATGGATATCAAAAAAAGAAGTGGCATATATTTCAAATTATCAGTAAAATCTAAGTTTAATAAAATGAGCAAATTTTTAAGACTACAATAGTTATATTTATATAATGAAAATAATAAAAAAATATAAAACTTTTTTTGCTAAATAATTTGCAATCTCCCCATAAATCTAGAATAACATACAACATAAGGTACAATTTTTATTTGATATTTAAAAAAATGATATATTGTCAAAAAACTAAAAAGAACAAAAAACAAGCTACTACACTGCTTTTATACATAGTTGCATAGCAGTATAATTTTATTTGTGTTATACTCGTGAATATGAGGAGTGATCACATGATAGAAAATACGCAATCGTTTTTACGACCTATGATGAAAATATCTGAATTAGTACCATATTTAAAGGAAAAGAATATAAAATTTGAAATATGTAATGAATATGATGCAGAAAAATATTTAAGAGAAAATAATAATTATTATAATGTTACATCATATAAAAATAACTTTGCAAAATACCCATGTGGTGAATTTACCGGTAAATACATAGATTTAGATTTTGCGTATTTGAAAGATTTATCAATTATTGATTATAGAACAAGATTAGTTTTGTTTAAAATGATTATAGATATAGAACATTACTTAAAAATAAGAATATTAAATAGTATAGAAGACATAGATGAAGAAGATGGATATAATATTGTAAATTTATATCTAAAAAAGGATTTTAATGATGAAAAAAATCCTAGAAGAGTTCATGACAGTATTAGAAAAAAAGTTAGTAGTGATTACTATCAAAAAATTTTTTCAAAATATGATTTAGATAAAGATGAAAAAATTGAAAATATTCCAATATGGGAATTTTTGGAAATTATTACATTTGGAGAACTGATTAATTTCTTTGATTTTTATACAAACACATATAATTTAGAAGATAATAAATACATATTTATCCTAAGAGAAGTAAATAAATTAAGAAATGCTGTTGCTCATAATTCTTGCGTTTTATCAGAACTTGATAAAAAAGACAACCCATATAAACCAGATACATTAATTACTAATTATTTAAAAGATTGTGGGATTGGTAAAGAAAATAGAAAGACAAAACTTGCAAATTCTAGAATCAGACAAATCACCTATACTTTATATTTATTTAATATTATTGTTAGTAGTGAGGGTGTGAAGCAGAATGTTAATCATGATCTCAGAAAATTATTTTATGAACGTATAATATTAAATAAAGAATATTATAATAATAATGAACTATTAAAATCTATTTATAATTATTTTGATAAAATAATTGAAATAAATTATAGAAATAAAGATGAAATAGTTTGACATAGATATAACATTATGTTATATTGTCTATGCAAGGAAAAAATGTTAAATCATTTTTGTAAGGGGTCTATTTTAGGATAGAGCCCTATTTTTTGATTATATTTCTTTAACTTTTTTAAAATCAGGGCTAACATACATTATAAGGAATCTGTTTTTATTTGATTATTTTTTTAGGCGATGTCAACCACTAAAAAATAAAAAATTCAAAATACTTTAAAATAGAAATCGATTCATAAGAAACGATTTTTTTTATAATAAATATATATAAATTAATAAAATCAATATAAATATTAACTATTTTTATTAAAGAAATTATATTATAATTAAATAAATATTTTGAAATTTTAGGAGCTATAGATATGACAAAATTCGAAGTAAATAATGTATCTATTAATACAATATTAGGATATGTAAACGGTGGAACAATTGCAATACCGGAGATTCAACGACCCTTTGTATGGAAATCTATCCAAGTAAGAGATTTAATAGATTCCCTTTATCAAGGCTATCCAGTTGGGTATATAATAACTTGGAAAAGCCCGGACGTTAAATTAAAAGATGGAACGAAATCAGAAGGGAAACAAATATTAATTGATGGCCAACAAAGAATTACAGCATTAACAGCTTCTTTATTAGGTCAAGAAGTTTTAGACGATAATTATAGAAAAAAAAGAATTAAAATTGCATTTAATATTTTAACAGAGGAATTTCAAACATCTAATCCAGCGATTGAAAAACAAGAAGAGTGGATATCAGATATTTCAGAATTCATGAAAGACGGAAATATAAATATATTTGATTTTATATCAAATTATTCTCAAAAATTTGAAATAAATCCAAACTTAGTAAATGATAGAATTAATAAACTATTATCTATAAAAAACATTTTAATTGGACGAATAGAATTATTTTCGACATTAAGTATTGAAGAAGTAACAGAGATTTTTGTAAGAATCAACTCGAAAGGAGTCGTATTATCTCAAGCCGATTTTGCAATGTCTAAAATTAGTGTAAATGAAGAATATCATGGTAATGACATTAGAAAAGCAATTGATTATTTTTGCCATTTTGCTAAAACTCCAGCAGATTTTGAAAATATTAGAAATAATGATATTAATTTTAGTTCAAAAGAAATTTTTCAAAAAATATTATGGATAAAAGATAAAAATGAAGAATTATATTTACCTTCATACACAGATGTTCTTAGAGTTGCTTTTACATATAAGTTTAAAAGAGGAAAATTACAAGACTTAGTAAGTTTATTATCTGGTCGTGATTTTGAAACTAGAGAGTATAGAGAAGATATAATTGCTGATAGTTATTCAAAATTATATGCAGGAGTAAGAGAATTTATTAATCAATATAATTTTCAAAATTATGTTATGATTTTAAAATCCGCAGGTATAATCGATGATTCTTTAGTAAGATCACAAAACGTCTTAAATTTTGGCTATATCTTATTTTTGTTACTTCGTGAAAAAAATATTAGTCCAGATAAAATCCAAACTAGTGTAAGACGATGGGTTATAATGTCAATTTTAACTCAAAGATACACATCATCACCAGAATCGATGTTTGATTATGATATTAGGAAACTAAATGACGCAATGAATGTTATAGAATATATTAATGAAGAAATAAATAGAGAAATGAGTGATACATTCTGGGATAGTATACTTGTAGAAAGATTTAATACCCCAATAACATCTTCGCCATATTGGAAAACTTATATAATTTCTCAAATAAAATTAGGAGATAAAGGATTCCTATCTAAAGATATCGATGTTAGAACTTTAGTTGAAGAAAGAGGAGACGTTCATCATATCTTTCCTAAAGATTATTTAATAAAAAATGGATATAGTAGTAAACAACAATATAATCAAATTGCTAATCTAGCAATGCTCCAAACAGAAATAAATATTCAAATAAGTAACAAAGCACCAAATGATTATATGAATAGTATAATAAACCAATGCAATGGTAGTGAAAATAAATATGGAGCAATAAATAATATAGAAGAGCTTAAACAAAACATGAAAGATAATTGTATTCCTAAGAACTTTGTTCAAATGAATTATTTTAATTATGATGAATTTTTAAAAGAACGTAGAATTTTAATGGCAAATAAATTAAAAGAATATTTTAAAATGTTATAATAAAAAAATAATATGAGTAACCATACTCATATTATTTTTTAAAATTAGACTTTAATTCTTCAGTACTAAATCCTCTATTTTGTAATTGTTCTACAACATATTCCATTCCTTGCTTAAATTCAAAGTCTTTAGCAATATTATACATTTTCATTAAGTCATCTAATTCTTTTTTTCTTTCTAAAGCAACTTCAAAATTTACTTCTTTTTCATGGAATTCAGGATTAATCCATGATACTTTTGATCTTTCTGTTTTATCAGCTAATCTATATCTAATATTATCTAAATTTTGAACCATACTCTTAAATAAAAATAACATAATCTCTTCATGTTGTAAAAAAGAAGCTAATTTAAATAATGTATAATTATCTTCCCATTCTAATGAAAACTCTCGTGCTTCTTCTAAGAATACACTTTTATAATGCATATCAGGATCATCCCATATATTTTTTTCTCTTTCACTACGTACTGCATTTTTATATCTTAATTCAGCTAATTTCTTATAAAGATAATCAAATATTCTAATTATTGTTTCATTTTCTCCATGTTCATTTAAATTATTTAATAAACTTAAAAGATCATTAGAAATTCTTTCATTTCCCATTTAAATCACCTAATTTAAGTATACATTGCTATATTAAATATTGCAAATTTTCCTTATCTTATTATACTTAAATTAGGTGATTTAAATGCAAGTATCTCATCCATTAAAAGCAATATATAATAAAGATTCAGAAGTTTTAATATTAGGAACTATGCCTTCTAAGAAATCTCGTGAATTAGGTTTCTATTATGCCAATCCTAAAAATCGCTTCTGGAAAACTCTTAGTAAAGTCTTTGATGAACCAATAGGGGAGACTAATGAAGAAAGAATAAACTTTCTCCTTACTAATCACATCGCTTTATTTGATGTTTTAAAAAGTTGTGATATTTCCTCATCAAGTGATAGTACTATTAAAAATCCCATCCCTAATGATTTAACTTTAATATTAAAAGAAACAAAAATAAAAACTATATTTACTACCGGTAAAAAAGCTTATTCCCTATATCAAAAATATTGTTATCCTAAAACTAATATTAAAGCTATTTTATTACCTAGTCCTTCACCAGCTAATTGCCCAAAAGGCATAGAAGAAAAATTATATAATGAATATTCTAAAATAAAAGATTATATAAGTTCTTGACAATTTATACATCTATGATAATATACAATAAATTTATTTTAAATGTGATGTATATGGAAAGAAAAGATAATTATTATTTTGCCTATGGTAGTAATTTAAACCATGTTCAAATGCTTACTAGATGTCCTAATTCTATTCTTATAGGTAAGACAATGTTAGAAGATTATAAATTAGCATTTAAAGGTTCAAAAGAAGGATTAGCTTACTTAACAATAGAACCAAGTCCTAATTCAAATGTTCCAATTGGTATATATAAAATATCTTACTATGATGAAAAAAGATTAGATATATATGAAGGATATCCTAAATTATATAAAAAAGAAATAATTAATATTCCTTTAAATGATAAAGAAACAATAAGTGGTATTATTTATATAATGAATCCATTATATTCTTATAATATCCCATCTTATAGTTATTATCTAATATGTGAAGAAGGATATAGAAACTTTGATTTTGATTCTTCTTATCTAGAAGAAGCCCTAAAAGATATAAATAAAAAGAAAAAAAGTCTTAAAACTTAAGAATAGACTTCTTTTCTTTTTATTTTTATTTAACCTATAGTCTACTAAAATAAAATTATGTTATAATAAAATAAGTAAAGTAGAGTGATAGAATGAAAAGAGCTAAATATGTTTTAATTGTTTTATTTTTTATATTATTTATTCAAACATCTGTAACTGCTAAGAGTCCTGACTATGATATAGAAAGTTATAATGTTGAAATTAGTGTAGATAAAGATTTAAATTATACATATAATGAAAATATTAACCTTGTCTTTAACAAATCAAATACAATAGTTACTAAGACTATACCTTATGAAGCAACAGATATCAATATTAATAAAAATTATGTTATTGAAACTAATAAAGATAAATTAATTAAAATATCTAGTAAAAATAATACTCATGATTCATATACTTATAAATATAAAATAAAGAAGGATAAAGAAAATGATGATATCTATATAATTGAAATAGATAATAATTTTAATAATGATATAAGTAAGTTAGATTTTATTCTAACATACCCTTCATCTTTTAATAAAAATAATCTTACCTTTTATTTAAATGGTAAAAAAGTAAAAGATATAACTTATAAAATAAATAATCAAGAATTAACCGGTAGTATCTCTAATTTAAAAGAAGATGATAAATTATTAGTAATTGTTGACTATGGAAAAATATACGTTAATAGTTTAACTATTATAACAATAGTAATTTCTATATTATTATCATTATTTAGTTATATATTATGGCGTATATATGGTAAAGATGTAAAATACACAATTGAATTTGAAAAAAATATTCCATCTAAATTAAATACAATAGATGTATCTTTAATTGAAAAAGGCTATCTTAATAATGAAAATGCTATTTACTTACTTTTAGATTTAGCTAATAGAGGATATCTAAAAATATCTGAAGAAGAAAATAATGAATTTACTATTACTAGAAATAAAGATTATGATGGCTCAAACTATAAAGAAGCTTCTTTTATAAGAGCTTTATTTCGTAAAAATATGACCGTTAATATATCAGAATATATAGAAGCTCTAAATAAAGAAAGTAAAACCCCATATCAAAAAGAACTAGATAAAAAAATAACTAAAGATAATATAAAATATCGTCTTATAAGAGCGATTAAAAATGTAATGTCTATCAGTAAAAGCAATGAAGAAAAAAACAAGTATTTTGAAACAAAATCAAATAATAAGAAAACATATCTTCTATTTTCTATAACAATTATTCTTGTATTAATAACATCTATTCCTTTTATAGAAATAAATAAATTATATTTATTACCTATATCTGTTTTATTTAGTAGCATTTCTTTATTTATTTTAATAAATATAGTAGAAAATGTTGATTTAAAAAAGAAAAACAATAAAATAACTATATTACTATTATTTGCTATAATAGCATTAATTGTTTTATTAACTCCATCATTTAAACAAAATAGAATTTATTTTATTGCTTTTCTAATTGGTATTATGGCAGTAACTTTTATCTTATTTTTATATAAATATATGCCTAAAAGAACAATACATGGTACAAGATTATACTCTAAAATAGAAGGCTTAAAAAAATATCTTAATGAAGTAAGTGATAAAGAGTTAAAATTGGTTCTTAAAGATAATCCTAATTATTTATATGATATATTACCATATTCTTATATTTTAGGTATTGAATCAGTAGTATTTAACAAATTAAAGAAACTTAATATAGAAGAACCTAAATGGTATAAAATAGATAATTTTACATATCGTAAATTATTTAACTCTATAAATCGTCTTATTAATTTAGTAAATGAAGAAGATAAAGAATAATAACTTTATCTCTTTTTTATGTTATAATATAAAAAGAGGAATATAATCTATAAGGAGGATTTATGGAACCTACATTAGGTCAAATAAAAGAGTACTTAGTTGCTCATAATGTCAGCTTAGAAGAAAGTCTTTTAGAAACTAATGATAATTTTCAATTATATGGGGAGAATAGCGAAGCAGAAAAATATTTTCAATATTATTTAGAACATAGTGTTGAAATTCATGAATGGTTAAATAAACAAGAAGAACAAGTGGTAAAAAAAATGTAATATATTTGACTCTATATTACATTTTTTTAATAATTGCTATACAAATTTGACATTTTTAAGTATAATAATATAGAGGGTAGAAAGATACGGAGGGACATCTATGAATATAGTTATTCCAAAACCAGTTAACGAAGTATTGAATCTGATTAATGATAAAGGTTATGAAGCTTATATCATAGGTGGCGCAGTTAGAAACTGGGTTATGGGCTTTAAACCATCTAATTATGATATCAGTACTAATGCAGAAATAGAATCTATCCGTAAAATATTAAAAAATTATAATACTTTCTACTGTGGCGAAAATAATAGTCGTCTAGGTATTGTTAATTCAAAATTTCCTATGGAAATTTCTAAATACCGTACGCCTGAAAATACTCTTGAAGCTGATTTAAGAACTCGTGATTTTACAATGAATGCTTTAGCATATTCTGATGAAGATGGTCTTATTGATTATAATACAGGTATATCAGATATCAATAATAAAGTAATTAAAATAAATAGCGATGAAGATGAAGTCTTTACTACAGACCCACTAAGAATCTTAAGAGCAATAAGATTATCAGCTGAATACGGAATGCGTATTGATCGTGAAACTCAAAGTTATATGATGGACGATCGAAACCTCCTAGCCAATTGTGCAGCTGAAAGAATTAGAGACGAATTATCTAAATTATTAGTAGTTCCAAGATGTGATTTTTATCTAAAAAAATACTTTGATATATTCTTAGAAATAATTCCAGAATTATCATTAATTGAAAATTTTAACCAAAATGATCCTCATCATATCTATGATGCTTTAGAACATACTCTAGTATCTGTAAAAATGATAGAGCCTCGTTTAGATTTACGTTTAGCAATGTTATTTCATGATATTTCTAAACCATTTACTTATTCCAAAAAAAGTGATGGAACAGCTTTATATAAAGACCATGGTAAAAAAAGTGCCGATATGGCTAGAGATATTATGAATAGATTAAAATTTAATAAAAAATTAATCCAAAAAGTAACCAAATTAATAGAATATCATGATTATGACCTACCAGATAATGATATGAAAATAAAACAATTTTTAACTAAATTTGGTCCTGAAAACATTGAAGATTTATATAAAGTAAAACTTGCTAATTACTATGCTAAAAACCCAGCATATGCCTCTTTATTATCAAAGATAAATAAAGATTATGAAAAATTAAAACTATCTACTAGAAAATCATCTTTTATAAAGAAAAATGAACTTAAAGTAAATGGTAAAGACTTATTAGATTTAGGCATTGAGCAAGAACAAATAGGTGAAGTATTAGATAAGATATATAGTGCAGTCCTAGAAGGTAATTTAAAAAATAATCATGAAAGAATTATTGATTATTTAATAAAAAATATTTTACCTAAAGGATATGATACTCAATTATTTAAAGAAAACATATAAAAAAGGTTTGTAAATAAACCTTTTTTATTTTTCTTCATAATTATCAGTAAAATTACCTTCTTTATCTTCGTATACATTAATATTATTATCTTTAAATTTAAAAGTATATTTATAAAGTAAATTAGGATCATCACTACATTTTTTTATCCATAATGAACTACAATCAGCTATATCTTCATATATATATTCTGTATATTTTATAGCAAATAAATCTTTTTTATTTATTTCATATTTATCAATTAAATATTCTTTAGCTTCACTACTATTAGCTTGAACATAAGTAAAATAAAGTAAGATAGCAAATATAATTAATAAAACAATTATAACTATTGCAAATACAAAACCTTTAATAAACTTTTTCATTCTATCCCTCACTATAACTATTTTTTATAGCTAAATTATAACATATATTTAGATAAAATTGCGTAATAAGTGGTATAATTATAACAAGGAGGATTTGTTATGATTAAAAAATTTATTTCAGAATTTGTTGGTACTTTATTATTAGTATTCTTCGGTTGTGGTACAGCAGTAGCAGCTAATAAATATGTAAGTAGCATGTTTGGTGAAGGTTTATCTTTTAATATGTTATTGATTGCTTTTGCTTTTGGCTTAATATTAATGGCTTTAGTTTACACAATTGGTCGTGTATCTGGAAGTCATGTTAATCCAGCTGTTTCAATTGCTTGTTTAATTGATGGTAGAATATCTGTTCTAGAATGTATATACTATGTAATTGCTCAATTAGTTGGTGGTATTGCAGGAGCTATGTTATTATCATTTATTTTTGCTTCTAATGCTTCTTTAGGTGCTAATGGCTATGGTGCATTAAGTCCTTTAGGAACAACAACTACTTTACAAGTAGCATTAATTATTGAAATGATTTTAACTTTTATCTTCGTTTTAGTAGTCCTAGCTACAACTAAAAAAGAAAATTGTTTCTCTGGAATTGCTATTGGTTTAACTTTAACTTTAGTTCACATAATGGGCTTACCTTTTACAGGAACAAGTGTTAATCCAGCACGTAGTATTGGCCCAGCAATTTTAACAGGTGGTCTAGCTCTAGAACAATTATGGGTATTTATAGTTGCTCCTATTGTCGGAGGTATTCTAGCTGCATTATTCTATAAATATGTTATTTCGGCTGCTGAAAAAGAATGCTGTCATGCTTCAGTTTCTCCATCTGAATTCATTGAAATAGAAGAAGAAATCGAAACTGTTGAAGAACCAAAAGAAACAGTTAAAAAAACAACTACTAAAAAAGTAGCCAAAGCTAAAACAGATTCTAAAAAAACTAAAAAAGATAATTAAAAAATAAGAGAACGATACGTTCTCTTATTTAATTTCTATAACTTTTTTAGAATCTGTTTTTTCGACTTTTGGTACAACAACTTTAAGAATACCATTATTGAATTCAGCTTTGATTTCTTCTTCGTTTATATCACTAAAAGTAAATGTTCTGCTTACTTTACCGTAAACTCTTTCACGTCTGATGTATTTTTTATTTTCATCTTCATCATTTACTTCGTTGTTTTTTTCTGCAGTAATAGTTAAAACACCATCATCACATTCGATAGTGATGTCTTTTTTATCATAGCCTGGAATATCCATTTCGATGTTATAATTACCATCACTCTCATATACATCACATTTCATATCATTTACTCTTGGCATTCTACCAAAGTCATCAAAAATGTCATCTAAATAGAAATTTCTTGGTATTAAACTCATCTTAATTTTCCTTCTTTCTATAAACCCATTATAGTACCATAATTAGCACTTGTCAATAGTAAGTGCTAATTATTTTATATTTTATGCAAATTTTACAAATTTATACATTTTTAATAATAATTTGTTATAATACCTATGGAGAAAGGAAGATTTACGATGTGGAAAATAGGTAACGTAGAGATAAAAAATCAAATCGTTTTAGCTCCAATGGCAGGAATTTCTAATACTTCATATCGTAAAATTATTAAAAAGATGGGAGCTGGCTTAATATATGCAGAAATGGTTAGCGATAAAGCTATTTCTCATAATAACGAAAAAACTCTAGAACTATTAAAGATGAGCGAAGAAGAAAGACCAATTGCTCAACAAATATTCGGTAGTGATGTAGATTCTTTTGTTACAGCAGCTAAAATAATTGAAGAAAAGATGCACCCTGATATTATAGATATTAATATGGGTTGTCCTGTTCCTAAAGTAGCTTTACGTGCTCAAGCAGGAAGTGCTCTTTTAAAAGATCCTGATAAAATATATGAAATAGTTTCCGCAGTAGTTAAGGCTGTTTCGGTTCCTGTAACAGTAAAAATTAGAAGTGGTTGGGATGAAAAACATATTAATGCCGTTTTAGTAGCCAAAAAATGTGAAGCCGCTGGTGCAAGTGCAATAGCTATTCATGCTCGTACTCGTTCTCAAGGATATAGTGGCCAAGCAGACTGGTCTATAATAAAATTAGTTAAAGAATCAGTAAATATCCCTGTAATTGGTAATGGTGATGTTACTAGTTGTTATAAAGCTAAAGAAATGCTTGATTATACAGGTTGTGATGCTGTAATGATTGGTCGTGGAGTCTTAGGGAACCCTTGGCTAATAAAAGAATGTGTTGAATACTTAGAAAGCGGCAAAGAACCAGAACCAGTATCTTTTATTGAAAAAATAAATATGATGAAAAAACATTATCAATTATTACTAGAAGATAAAAATGAAAAGGTTGCATCTTTAGAAATAAGAAGTTTTATAATGTGGTATTTAAAAGGACTTCCTAAAAATAAAGAGATAAAAAACGAAATATGTAAAGCTAAAACTAGTACCGAAATGTTTAATATCCTTGATAAATATCAAGAATATTTAATTACAGAAGAAAAACAGATTTAAAATCTGTTTTTATTTTAATATTAATTTTCTCTCATAGTCAGTAAAATGTTCACCAATTTCTATTTTTTCTTTTGCTAAAACTTCTTCTATCGTCTTAAAATTACCTTTATTAACTATTTCTCTAATTAACCATAAAGTTTTCTCTTTATCACTTTGATAAAGTATATATAATTCAATTGCTATTAAATAAGATAATTGATATCTAAAGAAAACATCTAATGAATACGTAGAAATATATTCTAAATACTTAGGAGAATAAACTCTCTTTATTTTTTTTATTCCATCTTCACCAAATCTTTTATATAAATAAAGCATTTGCATTATTTCATAAATGCTCATACTATCAGTTTTAATTAATTTATGAATTTGTAATTGACGTTTTATATTTTCTTTATCTAAATTTAATAAATTATTTAAATAATCACAAGCTAATAATTCCATTAATAAAGAATGACTCTCAGCAATCAAAAAATTATTTAAAAAGTTATCATTAATATACCAATCAAATATATGTGTACATTCATGTGTAAAAATAGAAAACTTCATAATATTAGAATAATTTGGTACTATACAAAAACAATCACCAGTTGACCTAATAAAATAAGACTCTCCCTCTGTATGAGGAGTAGGGGGAATAAATTTTAAATGATCACTTGCATCTTCTAAAAAATCTCTCATTAATTGACTATAACTACTATTTTGCTTTGCAAAAAACTCTTGTGCTAATTCAATAACATCATTATCAGATAATTTTATTTTATTAAAAATAGTATTATCATCTTCATCTATTACTGAAGATTTTATTATCTGTCTTACATATGGATAAACTCTATTATATAAAGATAGATATTCACTATTTTCTTGTAAACGACTTCTTAAATCGTTATCTTCAACTAAAATAGATTCTCCATTATTAAGTAGTCTTTTTAATTTATTAAGTACATCAATATCACTACTATATTCAAAAAGACCATTATTACTTATAATATTTATTAGATAATCTATATAGCTAATATCAATATTATAGTTTTTTTCCATTTCTTTCACCCATATTTTTAAATATTAAATTATAGTAATTAGTTATATTTTTTCCTGGTTCTATACCTAATTCTTTTATTTTATCTAGATATTCTTGTGTTTTTAAACCTTTTAAAAGAATAATTTTATATAATAAACTTAAAGCTTCATCTTTATCATTTAGATAAATATAATATAATTCTATAGCTGTTAAATAAGATATTATATAATGCCATATTTCATGGATATAAGTTAAAGATATTTCTTCTATCTTTTGCTTTTTTAACCCAAATTCTTCTTTATAATATTGTTTAATTAATTTATTATTTCTTAATTCTTTTTTACTTAAGCAACTATAAAGATCCATTTTAGCACAAATAATTGAAGCACATTCTAAATAATCGTAGAATATTCGTTGTTTAACAATTAAGTCATCTTTTTTATTGTTTGTTTTATCACCAATAAAATCTCCACCAACAATTTCGAAAAACAAAGAATCAACTTCTGTAAAACAATATTTATTAAAATCCCATATAATATCTGGATTTAATAACTCTGTAATAGCATGACTAGCTTCATGTACTAGTGAAATATAATCTTGAAAAGTATTTTCTATTCCAACATCAATATAAACAACTTTTGTATGACGAACTATATGGGCATTACCAGCACATTCTAAATCTTTTGGTAATAATCTAAAAGCCAAACGTGATTTAAAGTGTTCAGCTAAATGAGCATAAGTATCTCTAAAAGGTTCATTAAGTTGTTGATAAAATAAAGTACTTAAAGTAACAATATTATTTTCACTTATTTTTATCTTCGATAATTCACTAGGTTGCTTAATAAAAACACTTTTAAATTGTTCATTAAAGTCTCTAATAATAGGTGCATATATTCCATAATCATGCAATGTTCTAAAATCATCATTAATTACATCTCTATATGAGAAGTCTTCACAATCATCTATAATAACCGCTTTTCTCTTCTTATTTAAATTAATTTCATAAAAATCAATGATTTCAAATAAACTATCAATAACTTCTTGATATTTTCTTTTTAAAACTGGATTTTTTTCTTCTATCATTCTCTTATGATAATACAAGTACATATTATTTATATTATTCATATTCCATCTATACATATTATTTACCTCTTTTTAAAGCTAATGTTAATTTATCAATTGTAGAAACAACTTCCTCTTCAAGATTTTCTCCTAATTTTAATTCTTGATTTATAAACATAAATAAATTCTCTTCATAAGGAAGTCTTAATATATCTTCAAATAATTTTAAAGCTTTTCTTTTATCTCTTTTATATATATGTAGTAACTCTATAGCTGCCATATAACTTATTATATATGCACCTTGATCATCTATATATGTATCTAAAAGACTATCAAATAAATCTCTATCAGTATCATAAAAATAATCTAATTCTTTAAAGAACTTCTTACTTAATTGTTCCTTATGAGAGTGCCATAAACTAATAACAGGTTTATGTAATACTAATTGAGTAGAATGTCCATAAAAAGAAGTCATCATTAAATATAATTCAAATAATAATTGTGTTTCATCAAAATTATTATCATTTTCATAATAAGCTACTAGTTCAGGGAATATTGCTGATAATTCAGAAAACATAAAATATCTAGGATTATAAAATTCTTGTGGATTTATATAACTATATATAATATGACCATACTCATGAATTAAATTAAAAGCTTTAGTAATATCTTTACTTTTAAGACAATTAATAAAATATCTATCTAAAAAAGGAATATAAAAAGAATCAGCCATAACATCATTATTTAGATTTTTCTTAAAACGTACAGAACAACCTCTATTGGCATAAAACATTTTAAAGATTGGATAAAGAGATTTCATATGTTTTTTATAAAATAAATTAGTTAAAGACATAGCTTCATCATTAGATATTTTAGCTCCTGTAATCTTTCCATAACTACTATCTAATCCAATTTTTTCTTCTATAATACCATCTAAAGTGTCTATTTTATCATGATAAACAGCGATAATACTATGAAAAGTCGAAACTAACTCATAATCATCTTCATATGTAATAAAAGAACTTTCCATATCTATAAGTCTTTCTTTATAATTATAAATAACTTTACTAGATCTATCATCTAATTGTTCTTCTGTAATAACAATTTCTACTTTATTTAAAACAGATTCTAAAAATTCTCTCTTCATTTTGTCTTTCTCTTTTAAATAAAGTAATCTAAGTTCATTTCTTGCTTTTTTTATATCTTTTAAATCCCAGTTATATTTCATTTATATCCCCCTTTAAATAGGTTATATAATAACATATAAAGCTAAAGTTTACAAATATCTCTAAAAATATATTGACTTAAAATATTAAAAAGATTATACTTAATATAGTAAGGAGGTATACAGAAAACGATACCATAAATAACATCCTTAGAAATATAGTTTAGGGCATAAACTTGAAAAACAGTGAAAATATAAAGAAATTTATATTTCGTTTGTGAAAAAGTATATTTTAAAAAGTATGTTATATGTAGTTCGCAAAACTACTCGAATTCTGTTACCGCAAATAACAGAATTCATCCATAACTTGTAACATGTGTACTTGCAATACATTTGTATATTAACGTTGAAGCGTTAAGCCAACAAGTTATTTCCAGCGTGAGCAATCACGGCTGAAGAGGGTATAAGATATATTTTATACTCTAATCGTTTTTTGTTAATCGTTGAATGGTTTTTATATTCATCACCATTCGATCATTATTCAAGCAATTGAAGTATCAAATTACCATTATGATATTACTAATAGTTAGCATTTTCTATGTTTCCCAAAAAGGGTAGTAATAGTTTAATGAAAATGATGGATGGCTTTCGTACTAGCACAGACTTTATTTAATAATAAAGTCGCAGGTATGTTATGCATTATTAGTACATTTTTATCAATAAATAAGAATAAAACCTTAATTGAATTAGAATTATATCTTGGTTTAAAACTTATAAGGTATTCTTCTTTGGGATTTTAAGGTCGGAAGCTTATTTAAAGATAATCTGACCGCGTTTAAAAATTGGAGAGTCTTAAACTTGTCTTGCAAGAGAACCAAGCAATCCAAATGCTGAGTATATCCCCTTTGGGTTAGCTGCTCAAAGGTTAGATACAATATGCTATATCGTGAGCGCGCGTATAAATAAAATTTAGCGATGAATTGGAGAACTCTTATACAACAGTATAGTTAAACGTGAATGTATAAGTACTTGGAATACGGATGATTGAAGTCACTGTGTTTATGAAACTATCAAAATAGTATTTCAAATTCATTCAGCTATACGGGAGTCAATTTTAAAACGAACAAATGCAAATGAAAAAGAACGATTAATGTTCTTTTTTTTTGCGTTAATGTCTAGTAAAAAATAAATATATTGATTTAAGATTTAAAAAAGATTAAAATAATAATAAGGAGGATTGTAAAATCCCATTCTAGAGTATCTAGATAAGTTGCATGAATAAAAAGGAGGAATTTATTTGAAAGCAATGGTTGGATCTAGTATCCTTGCAAACAGTTTTGACGCAGGTGTTGAAACTGCAAAAAATTCATTGAAAGGAATTAAAGCACCTAAGATAGGCCTTTTATTTACATCAATAAAATATAATCAAAACGATGTTATAAAAGGAATTAAATCAGTAAGCCCTGATTTAAAAGTTATTGGCTGTACTTCATCAGGAGCAATTATGACTCCAGATGGAATCATTTCTGGCGAAGATGGATTTGCTGGTATGATGGTCTTAGAAGATAACGAATTAATTGTTGGTGTTGCATCTTCTCCAAGAGGAAATGACCCACGTGCTACAGGACGTAAAATTGCTCGTGAAGCAATGGCTGACGCTGGTAAAAAACATGCGCCAGTAGCATTCGCAATGTTTGCTTCACCAGCTGAAGAAGAATACTATTTAAAAGGTATTCAAGATGAATTAGGTGAAATACCTATGTTTGGTGGCTCAGCAGCAGATGATGCTGTAGTCGGTGAATGGAAAGTATTCTGTGAAAATCAATCATTTGGTGATGGTTGTGCAGTTGCTTTATTCTATACTACTAAAGAAATTAAAAATGTCTTTACTGGTGCATACCAAGAAACAGATAATGTAGGTATTGTAACTAAAGTAGAAGATGATCGCCGTATCGTTGAAATTGATCATGTTCCAGCACTAAAAAAATATGCTGAATGGACAGGGTTAAATGCTGACGATTTAATGGGACAAAACTTACTTGTAGCTTCTATTCCTATGGCTTTAGGGGTAAAAACAATTCAAGGAGATTTAACAGCAGTACGCCACCCAATGGTAGGTAACCCAGATTATTCATTTAATGTTGGAGCAAAAGTTGCTGAAAAAACAGCTATTATTCAATTACAAAATGATGTTGATGGATTAATCGAAGGAGCTGTTACATCTATAAAAGAACTAAAACAAGATTTCAAAGCTGGCGCAATGTTCCTAGTTCATTGTGGCGGAAGAAAACTTCATATAGGTGACCGTGTAGATGAAGACTTTGTCGCTATTAAAAACGCTGCTGGAGACACACCATTTATTGTTGCCTTTACCTTTGGTGAATATGGTCAAAGAAATCATTCAGGAGCAACAATTGGTGGTTTATCATTATCATTTACAGGATTCTCTGAATAAGGAGGTATACTATGGCAAAGAATTTAATTGGTGATAAATGGCTAGATGCATCTGATGGTGCCGTAATTACTATAACTAATCCTGCTACAGGTAAGGTTATTGATACAGTACCAGAAAGTACTCAAAAAGACTGTGATGCTGCAGTTCAAGCAGCTAAAAAAGGCCAAAAAGTATGGGTAAAAAGACCATTACATGAAAGAGCTAAAATATTAATGAAATTCGTTTCATTAGTTGAAAGAGATAAAGATGAGTTAGCTAAACTATTAAGTGATGAAACAGGAAAACCTCTAAAAGAAGCTTATGGTGAAATAGCTAATGTAAGCATTGGTATTCCTGCCTTTTGCGAAAAAGCTAAACATGAATATGGAAACATGATACCTGCTGGTCAAGAAGCTGGTAATGAAAATACACTTCAATATACAGTTCAAGCTCCTCTTGGAGTAGTAGCAGCTATCATTCCATTTAACTTCCCTAGTGACTTATTCTGTCAAAAAATACCACCAGCACTTTTAATGGGAAATTCAGTTATTATGAAACCATCACCACATAACCCATTAACTTTAACTAAATATGCTGAATTACTACTAGAAGCTGGTGTTGATCAAGGTGCCATAAACGTTATAAATGGTACTGGTGGAGCAGCTGCTCAAGCACTAGCTGCTAATCCAGGTGTAGCACTAGTAAGTTTAACAGGAGCTACAAAATCTGGAATGGAAACTATGAAAACATGCAGCAGTAATTTAACTCACTTAATGTTAGAACTAGGTGGAAATGATGCCTTTATCCTTGACCGTGATGGAGATGTTGATTTAGCAGTTGAAGAAACAATTTGGGGAAGATTCTATAATACTGGTCAAGTATGTTGTGCTTCTAAACGTTTCTTAATTCATAATTCAGTAAAAAAAGAATTTATTAAAAAACTAAAAGAACGTATCTCTAAAATAAAAAGAGGAATGCCAAGCGATCCTACTGTTGAATTAGGATGTCTAGTTAGCGAACAAGCAGCTATTAAAGTAGAAGAACAAGTAAATCAAACAGTAGCTGAAGGAGCAACAATCATTATGGGTGGAAAAAGAGAAGGAGCATTCTATGATCCTACTATCCTAGATGGTGTTACTAAAAATATGGCCGTAGCTAAAGACATGGAAATATTTGGCCCAGTTGTTCCTATTATAGGATTTGATGATATAAATGAAGCTATAAAAATAGCTAATCAATCATCATTTGGATTATGTGGTTGTATTATTTCTAGAAATATGAATAATGCAGTTAAAATCGCTAACCAACTAGAGTGTGGAGGCGTTATAATAAACGGAGCTTCATTCTTTAGATCATTCGAAATGCCATTCGGTGGTTGGAAACATAGTGGTATCGGTAATGAAGGTGTAATGTCTACACTTAAAGAAATGTCTCGTACTAAAACAATTATTCTAAAAAATGTTTTAAAGTAATTGTTCGATAACTAAAATGTATAGCAAATAATATAAAAAAAGCTTGATTTTCAAGCTTTTTTGTTTTCGCAAAAAAATCAAAAAATCGCATTTTTGCTAAAATGTAAATTTTATGAAAACGTAAAAAATGAAAAAAAGTAAAAACTTTGTCAAATAATTAAAACAAAATAAAAAAACAGAAAAAAGCCCATATATTAGGCAAAAAATATTTGAAAAGTAATGATAATAACACAAAAACAAAAACAAAAAAATCCCTAAAAAAAGCCAAAAACCAAAAAAACGAAAAAATGCAAAAATGCGATTTTTATAATTTTTTTCAAAAATAAATCTTTTAATTTTTTTATAATGCATTTATAATGAAAGTAGGAAAAGGTAGAAGGAGAGTTTTTAATTATGGCAGATACAAAAAATGAAATTTTTACTAACTTACAAGTTGTAAAAAGAAATGGAAAAAAAGTTGAATTTAATGAAACCAAAATTGCCATCGCCATTAAAAAAGGGTTTGATGATGTAATTGAAAGTGCAAGGAAAGATGATGAAATTACTGAAGCAGATAAATATAATGAAAAAGACATGCAAAAAGTATTTCATGATGTTTTAAATAAAATTGAAAAAAATTATAAAGATAAAGATAAAATAAAAATTGAAGAAATTCAAGATTTGATAGAACAATCTTTAAAAGATAAAAAATACGAAGATGTTTATGAAGCATTTGCTAACTATCGTGAAAAAAGAGCCCAATCTAGATTAGCATTTACAGAAGATAAAAGATCGCATAAATTCTTAAAAACACTAGAAGGGCTAGCATTAAAAAGCGCTGCTGAAGATGATACCAAAAGAGAAAATGGTAATATAGATGGAAATTCAGCAATGGGTACAATGTTACAATTTGGTTCTAATGTATCTAAAGAATTTGCTAAAACATATTTAATGAAAAAGAAATTTGCTGATGCCCATGACGAAGGGGATATTCATATTCATGATATGGACTTCGAAGCAATGGGTACAACAACTTGCTTACAAATTGATTTAGCTAAATTGTTTAAAGGTGGTTTTTCAACTGGTCATGGTTTCTTAAGAGAACCAAATGATATCATGAGTTATTCGGCTTTAGCAGCCATAGCTATTCAATCAAATCAAAATGATCAACATGGTGGTCAATCAATTCCTTTGTTTGATTATCACTTAGCTCCAGGAATCGTTAAAACATATCGTAAACAATTAAAAATGACTATTCAAGATTTATTAGATTATTCAGACTTTGCATCTTTTATTAATATGAAAAGTGTTGAAGATGTAATAAGTAAAATTTCAACTATTGACGAAAAAATAGATATCTTTGAAAAATTCTACAAAGAAAATGCTTCACTAAAAAGACTGTTTAATATGGCTATGGAAAAAGCCGTTGCTAAAACTGATCGCATAACATATCAAGCAATGGAAGCATTTATTCACAATTTAAATACAATGCATTCAAGAGCAGGAGCTCAAGTTCCATTCTCAAGTGTTAACTTTGGTACAGATACTTCTCCAGAAGGAAGAATGATTGTTAAAAATTACTTGTTAGCTGTTGATGCAGGACTAGGACACAGTGAAACTCCTATCTTCCCAATATCAATCTTCAAAGTTAAAGAAGGAGTAAATTATAATCCAGGCGATCCTAACTATGATTTATTTAAATTATCATGTAAAGTTTCAGCTAAACGTTTATTCCCTAACTTCGAATTCATTGATGCCCCATTTAATTTACAATATTATGTTCCTGGAAGACCAGAAACTGAAGTAGCAACAATGGGTTGTCGTACAAGAGTAATGGGCAATGTAGTTGATCCAGATCGTCAAATATGCGTTGGTCGTGGAAACTTATCATTTACAACTGTTAACTTACCACGTATCGGAATTAAACACGGTATAGTTGGTCCAAACGCAAATAAAAAAGCTGATATGAAAGGCTTTTATGAAGACCTAGATCAAGTAATTGAACTATGTAAAGATCAACTTCTAGAAAGATTTGAAATTCAAGGTAAAAAAAGAGTTTATAATTTCCCATTCTTAATGGGACAAGGTAACTGGATGGATTCAGAAAAACTAAAACCAAATGATAAATTAAAGAAAGTTTTAAGACATGGAACTTTATCTGTTGGTTTCATTGGTTTAGCAGAATGTTTAGTTGCCCTTATTGGTGAACATCAAGGAGAATCAGCTAAAGCTCAAAAACTAGGTTTAGAAATAATTGGTCATATGCGTCAAAAAATGGATGAATATACTGAACAATATAAATTAAATTTCTCCTTACTTGCTACTCCTGCTGAAGGATTAAGTGGTAGATTTACTAAAATTGATAAAGCTATTTATGGCAAGATAAAAGGAGTTACTGACCGTGAATATTATACTAATTCATTCCATGTTCCAGTATATTACAATATATCAATTTCCAAAAAAATAAAATTAGAAGCACCATATCATGCATTAACAAATGCCGGACATATAAGCTATATTGAACTAGATGGCGATGTAACTGAAAACGTTGAAGCTTTCGAGTCAGTAATAAGAATGATGAAAGAAGCAGGCATTGGCTATGGAGCTATCAACCATCCAGTAGACCGTGATCCAGTATGTGGATATGTTGGCGTCATAAAAGATGTATGTCCAGGTTGCGGTAGACGAGAAGGTGATCCAATTCCAGCAGAATTGCTAAAAAATTTAAATTTTAATAAATAAAAAAAGAGAAAGAGGTAAAAGGTATGAAAACAGAAAAAATGGAAAAAGTTGCTGAACAAAAAGTAGAAAGCAAAAAAATGGTAGGTGAAGGTGTAGGATTCGAAAGAATCAGAAGAATCACTGGATATCTAGTAGGAACTGTTGAAAGATTCAACGATGGCAAACGTGCTGAAGAACGCGATAGAGTAAAACATACATTTGATAAATAAGAAAATCCTTTGATTTTCTTTTTTTTATCTCCAATTATATGCTATAATCTTCCCTGGAAGTGATATAGATGAACTATCTAAAAAAACATAAAAAATTTATTATCATTTATACTATTCTTATTATTATTTCCCTTTCCTTAATAATTTTTACATATCATAATCACTCCTTCTATAAAGAAACTATTGCTAAAGTAACTAGTACAAAAGAAGAGTACATAAGTACAGATACAATTACTTATGGTTATCATGAAGATATATACATGCAAGAATTAAAAGCTATTATATTAAATGGTTCAGATAAAGGAAAGACAATAACTATTAATAACGAATACCATCAAGGTCAAGCCTATGATCAAAAATACAATATAAATGATGAAATATTTATATCCTTAAATAAAAAAGATAACCAAATAAAAAACGCTCATATTGAAGGCTACAAAAGAGATAAATATATAGTTATTCTAATTACTTCATTTATTCTAGTAATTATTCTAGTTGGTCATATAAAAGGCTTTCTATCTATTATAAGTGTTATTTTAAATATCATAATCTTCAATTGCTTTATCTACCTTAATACCAAAGGAATATCTCTACCATTACTATCTTTTCTAGGAGCTATAATATTTAGTATTATAAGTTTAACCTTAGTATCTGGTATTAATAAAAAAACCTTATCAGCTATAATAAGTAGTATTGGTGGTTTACTAGCTACCATGTTAATAACTCTAATAGTTATTAACATAACTAAATATGAAGGTATAAGATTTGAACAAATGGACTTATTAACTAGACCATACGAAGGAATATATATATCAGAAATAATACTAGGTGGATTAGGAGCTATTATGGATATTTCCATTAGTATTTCATCTGCTTTAAATGAATTAATAGAAAAAAACAATAAAATTACTATCAAAGCTCTAACTAAATCAGGTATAGCTATTGGAAAAGATATAATGAGTACAATGATTAATGTACTATTCTTTACTTATATATGTGGTATTATTCCTAATCTAACCATTTACTTTCGTAATGGTGTAGAAATAAATAGTTTAATAAGTGAATACATAAGCTTAGAAATGTCAAGAGCATTAATTGGCGCAATTGGAATAACAATAACCATACCTATTGCTATAGGAATAACTATTTTAATATATAAAAGGAGGCTAAATAATGACTAAATTACTATCTATAATATTATTAATCCTTCTTATAATAATTGGTGGTAAAAGAGGCTTAAAAACCTTTATAACAATCTATTTAAATTTATTATTAATATTCTTACTAATAATAATCGTAGGATGGGGATTTAATCCCACTATTCCTACCTTCATAATATGTACTATAATAAGTATAATAATTCTTTTCTTCTTAAATGGTACTAACAAAAAAACAATATCATCATTTATTTCCGTAATAATACTTTTAATTATCTTCTATTTTATAACTACTATCTTTAATAATAATATATATATCCAAGGATATTCAGAAGAAAATATCGAAGAAATAAGCTATGTTATATATGATACTGGTATAAATATGCTAGACTTATCAAAATGCATAATTATAATAGGTTTAATAGGTAATATAGTAGATACTTCAATTGCAATATCATCAGCCTTATATGAAGTTCATATAAATAATAAAAAACTAAAATTAAAAGAACTATTTAATTCCGGAATGAATATCGGTAAAGATATTCTTGGTACTACAACAAACACCTTATTTTTTGCTTATCTAGGTAGTTGTATGACTTTATTAATCTTCTTCCAAGACTTTCAATATCAACCAGTATCTATTATAAATTCTAAAATATTTGCTACGGAATTTACTAGAATCATCTTAAGTGGAATTGCTTCATTTCTAATAATACCTATTACATCATTAATCGTATCTATTTATTGTACAAAGGAGAAACATTATGAAAAAAATGAAAATAATATACGAAGATCAAAATCTCTTAGTAATTGATAAAGAACCTCATCAATTAACTATAGCTACTCAAAAACACGAACAAAATACTCTTTATAATGAAGCTAGTACTTATGTTAAAAAACAATACCCTAAAAATAAAATATTTATCGTCCATCGTTTAGATAAAGATACTTCCGGTTTAATAGTTTTTGCCAAAAACCAAGACATAAAAAACTATCTTCAAAATAATTGGTCTCAAGTAAAAAGGGAATATATATGTATTGTCGAAGGTCAAATGCCTAAGAAAAAAGATATTCTAAAAAGCTATCTAGCTGAATCAAAAACATTCCAAGTATATAGTACTAAAGATAAAACAAAAGGTAAATTAGCTATTACAGAATATGAAG
The DNA here is from genome assembly GCA_944332265.1 of uncultured Bacilli bacterium. Lineage (GTDB taxonomy): Bacteria > Bacillota_I > Bacilli_A > RF39 > UBA660 > Coprovivens. The sequence continues at coordinate 6,213 of CALVJQ010000019.1, read as the reverse complement.
TATTACAAACTAATAAAAAATATTCTCTATTAAAAATAAAGATTAAAACAGGTCGTAAAAACCAAATAAGAGTTCAACTAGCTGACATTAATCATCCTATTTTAGGTGATAAAAAATATAATAGTTCATCATTAAAAAAAGATCGTCTATATTTGCATGCTAATTTACTTGAATTTAAAATAAAAGATAAATCATATCATTTCATATCTGAATATCCTAAAACATTTCTAAGTATATTTAAAGATTTAAAGTAATATGATATAATTTCAATAATAGGTGATAATATGACAGATATAATGTTTTTTATATTTAACAATATTTTCTTTATTGTTATAATTGCAATTGGTTATTACATATATCATGAATACAAAGATTTAAAAGCTCGTACTGCTAGCATTAATGATTTATTTACCAAAACCTTAGACAAATATTTAGAAAGTAAAATAAAAGAAGCTGAAGATGTTACAAGTCGTATTTTAAAAGAATATGGTAAAGAAGATGAAGTAAGTATGGAAATTAATCGCTTACTACTATTAATTGAGAAAGGTGTAACTGGTAATATAAACGATAAAGTTGAAACTAGTAATGCAATTAATAAATTTAAATTAAGTAAAAAGATTGATTTAAAAAAATATCCCTTCTTAAAAGAATTAGAAGATTTAGGTACTTTTAATGAAGAAGATATGAATTCTAAAGAAAACGGCATTGCTATTGCCCGTAAAGAGTATAATACTCAAGCCTTTAGATATAATGAAAAAGCTAGTAGTTTTTTAATGCAATATTTAACTAAATCACTAAAACTAAATCAACAGTATTTAATTTTTGATGCTCCTAAAGCATCAAAATATGAAGAAAACTATGAAGTATTTGAAGAAGAAGAACCAGAAATAAACTCTTTATCATCTTTAAATATTCCTATGAATCAAGATGAAGAATTAAATAAATTAATTTATAAAAACGACTACGAAGAAATAAAAGCCGAAGACTTACCTGAAAAAAAAGAAAAATAAAAAGACAACTATTTTTTAGTTGTCTTTTTTAAAAGTTCATCATATTGTTTATACATATATTGTACACCATTTTCTAAGTAAAAATAATGGTAAATATATAATACTAAAAAAACTAAGACTATAACTGCAATAGGTATAAATAACCAACTAATTATTGTTAAAGCTAAAAAGACTAAAGTAATCATTGCATAAAATAAAGTAACACATAAATGGATAAATCTTTCGTGTTGAAAAAATTTAATTTTAATTAAATGCTTATTAATAATATCTTCTATATTACTATTTTTACTTTTTATAATACTATCAATATAATCAATATGTTCTTTCATATATTCTCTCATTATAATCACCTAAGGTAATTATAACAAACTTAAAAGAATAAAACATCACTCAACTCTTAATTTTTCTTGAAATATATATTATAATAATTATGGTGATAGTATATGAAGAAATTTAACAAGTATGATATTATAATCTATAGTTGCTTAATCCTTGCTATCGTATCACTAGTATTAGGTGGAAGAGATTACTTTAATAGTCTACAAGAAGAAAGTACAATTAAAGAAGAAGTAAATGCTGCTATAAAAAATATAACCCCTGAAGAAGAGGAAGTCGTTGTAAAAGAAGAAAAAGAACCAACTATTCTAAAAGATATCGATAAAAAAACATTACTACTAAATTATCTAAGTAATTTAAATAAGCAAAGTAAAATAATAACAACAGATATGGTAAAAACATGGGGTAATTATGAAATAAACGATATTACATATAAAAGAGAAGTTGCAAAAAATTATTATCAATATATTGTTAATATAAAAATATCAAACCCTAAAGGAACTATTCCTGGTAAATTAAATGAAGAAAAAACTACTAAAGAAAATCCTGTTTTAATAGTTAATGCTTATCTAATTTACAATCCAGATACAAAAGAATCTATGATAAAGTATATCGACGTATAATAAAAATAAGTTTTTTTACAAAAAAAAGCTTATTTTTATTGACATTATTTCTTATTTTGCTATAATTAAAGAGCAATGCCTGATTAGCTCAGTCGGTAGAGCGCACGGCTGTTAACCGTTAGGTCGTAGGTTCGAGTCCTACATCAGGCGCCATTTGAAATATTAAGCAAGCCCCTAAAGCTTGCTTTTTTATTTTATTCCTTATATAAGAATATGATATAATATAAAAGGTGATAACGATGAATGAACCTCAAAAAGTAAAATACCAAGTAGGTGGAAATAACAATAATATTCCTTCAACAATCAATGTTATAGAAGAAACTAAGACTATTACTAATCCTCCTAATGTAGAATCAAACTTAGAAGAACAAGAAGTATATCAAGGTAATGTTAGTATTTTAGAACGTTATGGTCAAGAACTAACAAAAAGAGAATACATAACCGACCCTTCAATTGGTCGTGATGAAGAAATAAAACAAGTTATAATGACTCTTTTAACTCCTGAAAAAAGTGCGCTTTTAGTTGGTAAAGCTGGCGTAGGTAAAACATCCATTGTCGAAGGAGTAGCATATCGTATTCAAAAAAACATGGTTCCTAAAGCCCTAGAAGGATATAAAATATTTAAATTAAACGTAACATCATTACTAGGTAAGACTGAATCAAATGGTCAAATAGAAAGTAGGGTAGACTTACTAGTAAAAGAACTTGCTAGTCGCCCAAAAACAATTGTCTTCTTAGATGAAACTCACGTATTAGTAAATAAAGATGGCGGTGAATCAGGTATTGATTTTGCAAATATGTTTAAAGCTGGATTAGACCGCGGAGAAATCAAAATGATAGGTGCTACTACTGATGAAGAATATGAACAATATATATTGCGTGATCGTGCCTTTTTAAGAAGATTTCAAAAAATAGATGTAGCAGAAGTAGACCAACCAACCTGTGTTAAAATACTAATGGGAACATATCCTAAGATTGAAGCAAAAACAGGAGTTCATTTTGAATATACAAGTTATGTTATTGAAAGAATAATGACCTTTATTGTTGATATGACAGATGAATACAAAAGAATATATGAAATATCTTCTAGATATCCAGATATTTGTTTAACAATTCTATCTAATGCTTTTACTTATGCTTTATTTGATAATGAAAATATATGTCGTATTAAACATATATACAAAGCAGTCTGTAATGCCCGTAATATATATGATGATGCACGTACTAAAGCAATTGAAAAATTTAAAATTGATTTCTCTGATTTAATAAGAGAAGAAAATGTTGATTTAACAGATACTGATTAGATGAGTGTCAACTAATCTTTTTTCATGCTTAAATAAAAGTATAATTTGGTATAATATAAATAGAATAGGAATGGTGTTATGGAAAAAATAAAGGTATTTCAAATCGGTTGTGGTAAAATGAGTGTTTATACAATGCGCTATGTTTATGAAAAAGGTGCCAAAATAGTAGGAGCAGTTGATATAAATCCTGATATAATAGGAAAAGACATCGGTGATGTTATTGGTAGCGATAAAAAAGGTATAATTATTAAATCAGTAGATGAACTAGAAAAATATCTAGAAGGAACTAAACCAGATATTGCTATAGTAACAACAATGAGTTTATTAAAAGATGTAAAAGATGTATTAAGAACATGTGCCTCTTTAGGGATTAATGCTGTAACTACATGTGAAGAAGCTTTCTTTGCTTCTAATTCAAATCCTGCAGCATGGAAAGAACTAGATGTTCTAGCTAAAGCTAATAAATGTACAATAACTGGTTGTGGATATCAAGATATCTTTTGGGGAAATTTAATTTCCGTTTTAGCAGGAACAACCCATAAAATAGTTAAAATAAAAGGTTCATCTTCATACAATGTTGAAGATTATGGCCTAGCATTAGCTAGAGCTCATGGCGCTGGTTTAACTTTAGAAGATTTTGATAAAGAAATTGCTTCTTCAGATCGTATGAGTAAAGAGGAACGACAAAATATTATCGATTCTGGTAACTTTGCTCCTTCTTATATGTGGAACACAGTAGGGTGGCTAGCTGATAAATTACATCTTCACATAACAAGTATGAATCAAGAATGTGTTCCTAAAACTAATGATATAGATCTCGAATCTTCAACACTTGGAATGAATATTAAAGCAGGAGATGCAACAGGAATGAGTGCTGTAGTAACAGCTGAAACTGAAGAGGGAATAACTTTAGAGGCAGAATGTATTGGCAAAGTATATGCTCCTGATGAAGTTGATAAAAACGAGTGGACGATAATTGGTGAACCCGAAACAACTATTGTTGTAAGCCAACCAGCTACAGTTGAACTTACCTGCGCAGACGTTGTTAATCGTATTCCAGATGTCATTAATGCAGAACCCGGCTTTATTCCCACAAGTCAAATGCCAGAACCAACTTATCGTACAAAAGCATTAAACGAATATTTAAAATAATTAATAAAACTATACTTTACGTAAAGTATAGTTTTTAAATTAGCAAAAATTGACCTTCTATCTAATATATGTTAAGGTATACAGCCATAGAAAGAAGGGGATATTATGAAAGTTAATTTTAAAAAACAGTTTTCCAAAACTGGTGCTTTAGTTGTTACTTCAGCCATCGCTATATCTTTAAGTATCTTTGCTCCATTAACATACGTTAAAGCTTTAGATAATAAACAAGCTACTACTAATGTAATAACTAAAATAGAAACTGGAGCTACAATTACTTCTGATGAACTATTTAGAGCCTTAAGTGATAATGAAGGACAAAAGATAGTTGAACAACAATTATCATTAGGTAAAAATATAAATTATTATACAGATATTCGAACTAACAACTCGTTAAATGACATCAAACTAGAAGTAAGATTAGATAAAACATTATCAGATAATGTATCAGTAGAATATACCGGTATAAAAACTGATACTTCCGAATATCCTATTAAATTTTACTATGAATATAAATTATCTGAAAGCAATGATAATTTAGCTAAAGGAATTGATGTATCTAGTTGGCAAGGGACAATTAATTGGGATGAAACTAGTAAACATATCGATTTTGCTATTATTAGAGTAATGGATGCTATATGTCGAGACTCTAACGGTAACTTTTTATTAGATGAACAATTTCATCGTAACATGCAAGAATGTGAAAGATTAAATATTCCAGTTGGTGTTTATTGGTATAGTCGTGCAACAACAGAAGAAGCAGCACGTCGTGAAGCTAATTTTGTTGGTCAAGTTCTCGAAGGATATACTTTAGAATATCCAACTTATATAGATGTTGAATGCGAAAGTCAATTAAGCCTTGATAATCAAACATTACAAAACGTTATTACAGCAGCTAACACGGAAATCGCTAAATACAATTTATATCCTGCAATTTATATAAATAATACACATGCTCATCGTGTAGATAATTTACCTTATAAACTATGGTTAACATCAGGAGAAACCTATAATAATCGAGTAGCATTTAATGACTTTTCTCAAGATGACTTTCCCGTATATTATACACCTACCAATCAAAGAACAAGTTACCAATACTCTAGTAAAGGTAGTGTCCCAGGAATCTCTGGTTATATAGATTTAGATTACTCTTTAAATAATGTTAAGCAAGAAATAGCTAATAGTCCTGAATATAAAACACGTAGTAGATAAAAAAAAACGATTATTTAATCGTTTTTTTATTGTAAAAAAATTGAATATATAAAATCAAATAAGCTGCTGAAATAGCAAAACCTGCTAATACATCACTTGCATAATGAACTCCTAAGTATATTCTACTTAATCCTATAAAAAAGATTAATAAAGCTAAACTTATAATAGCTAATATCTTATTCTTACGTTTAATATTACTATTTAATATTAGATATACAAAAAATCCATAATAAGCCAAACTTAACATCGAATGTCCAGAAGGGAAACTATAACCATTTTCTACAATTAAATTAATCTCAGTAGGTCGACTTCTTGCAAAGAAAAATTTTAAAGTTTGATTTAAGAAAAAACAAAATAGTACATTAAGAACAATATAAAAAGTAACTTTCCTATCTTTACTAAATAACATTATAATAATAGTTAATATTATAACAAAGTAAAAACTACATAAAAAAGAAAAAAACTTAAAAATTATAGTTAAAGGTTCACACCTTAAATTAGCTACTAAATTAAAAACCATATCATCAAATAATTTAATTTCATTTAATAATAATAACTTAGTTAAATAAACAAATAAAA
>CALVJQ010000018.1 GCA_944332265.1 uncultured Bacilli bacterium | reverse complement strand
AAATAAATAAATAAATAAATAAATAAATAAATAAATAAATAAATAAATAAATAAATAAATAAATAAATAAATAAATATTTTTTAACGCAATATTTTTTATAAAAATTTCATACAATACTTTCATTACAAATTCTACAATTACAAAATTTTATCAACAATGTTCCACGTGGAACATTTTATATCACATAAAAAGAATCGAACTAATAAATGTATCATCAATTAATAGTTCGATTCCTATTTACAAATATCGTTTTTTCATATTTTTGCCTAATATATCTTAAAAAATAAAGATTTTTAAAATATAAAATATTAGTTTTTTTCACACTTATCAACAATGTTCCACGTGAAACATTAAAAAATTCAAACAAAATTAATCATTATCAGATAAAACTAAATTTTCATTATTTTCCACTACTTCTGAAGATTCACTGTTGATAACCTCGTCTGGAGAACTTGATTCGTCCTTCTCTTGATCCACTAAACTAATGGTAGCAACAGAATGATTATCTTTCAAATTAATCAATCTTACACCTTGAGTTACACGGCCTAATACTGAAATTTGATCCAAAGGCATTCTCATAACCATACCAGCATCAGTAATAATAACAATATCAGCATTCTCCCTAGTAATCTTAAATGCAGCGATATCACCATTCTTATCAGTTACATTAAGAGCCTTAACACCTTTACTTCCACGTTTAGTCTCTCTAAATTCACGAACATTTGTTTGTTTTCCGTAACCTTTTTTAGTAACAATTAAAACAACATCATCATCTGAAGTGATTTCAGCCCCAATACAAGACGATTCATCCAATTCAATACCTTTTACACCTGAAGCAGTTCTTCCCATTATACGGACGTCTTTCTCATTAAATTTAACCATACGACCATTACTAGAACATAACAATACAAAATTATTACCAGTCGTCTTTCTAACAGCAATTAATTCATCATTATCCTTCAAAGTAATACAAATTTTACCACTTTGACGAATATTACTAAATTCCGTAATTGAAGTTCTCTTAACAAGACCAGACTTAGTAACAAATAATAAATTATCATTTTCACTATCAACATCATCACGTCTTATCTTAATAACAGAATTAATCAACTCATCTTTTTCAATCTGCAACAAATTAACAATTGGAATACCCTTAGATTGCCTACTAAATTCAGGGATTTCATAACCTTTCAAACGATATACTTTACCCTTATTAGTAAAGAACAAAACATCATCATGCGTTTCAATATTAATTAAATGCTCAACAAAATCCTCTTCATTTGTTGCCATACCTTTAATACCTACTCCACCTCTATTTTGAGCTTTAAAAGTATCAGAAGTAGTTCTCTTAATATATCCCTTATTAGTTAAAGCAACAATAACATCTTCATTTGGTATTAAAGATTCATCTTCAATATAATCAATAGCTGTCATATCAATCTTAGTTCTTCTCTCATCACCAAATTTATTCTTAATTTCTGTCATTTCTTCCTTAATAATATTAAGAACCTTCTCCTCACTAGCCAAAATAGATCTCAATTCATCAATTTCCTTCAATAAATCAGCTAACTCAGCCTCAATCTTATCTCTTTCTAAACCAGTTAATCTTCTTAATCTCATTTCCAAAATTGCTTGAGATTGAATCTCAGTCAATCCAAAACGATTCATTAATCCTTCTTGAGCCTCAGTATCACTCTTAGAAGCTCTAATTAACTTAACAACTTCATCAATATTATCTAAAGCAATTTTTAATCCTTCTAAAATATGAGCTCTCTTTTCTGCTTTATCAAGATTAAATTTAGTACGTCTTATAATAATTTCTTTTTGATAATCTACATACTTAATTATTATATCTTTTAATCCTAAAGTTTTTGGCACACCTTGATCCAACATCAAAAATATAATACCAAAATTAGTTTGAAAATCTGTATGTTTATAAAGTTGATTTAAAATCACTTGAGGATTAGCATCCTTTTTCAAAGTAATAGTTATTTTAATACCATTTTTTAAATCTGTATGATAATCAGTAATTCCATCTATTACTTTATTATGAACTAAATCAGCTACTTTATTTTTTAAATCTAAAGTATTAACTCCATATGGAACTTCATCAACAACTATATAATGTCTACCATTCTTTTCCTCTATAGTAGCTTTACTCCTAATCGTAATTGAACCACGACCAGTTTCATAAGCCTTTTTAATACCAGAATTTCCTAAAATAATACCTCCAGTAGGAAAATCAGGTCCCTTTACAATCATCATTAATTCTTCTAAAGTAATATCTGGATTATCAATATAAGCAATACATCCATCAATAACTTCACACAAATTATGTGGAGGAATATTAGTAGCCATACCTACAGCTATTCCCATAGTGCCATTAACTAAAATATTAGGAAATCTAGAAGGTAAAATAGCTGGTTCTTTTTCAGAATCATCAAAATTAGGAACCATATCAACAGTATCTTTGTTAATATCTCTAAGTAATTCTAAAGATATTTTAGATAATCTAGATTCAGTATAACGCATTGCTGCTGCTCCATACCCTTCTATATTACCAAAGTTACCATGACCATCAACCAACATATATCTATAAGAAAAATCTTGAGCCATTCTAACCATTGCTTCATAAATTGAAGAATCTCCATGTGGATGATATTTACCCATTACATCTCCAACAATTCTTGCACTCTTTTTATGTGGTTTATCTGGAGTATAACCAGATTCATACATTGAATATAATATTCTTCTGTGAACAGGTTTTAAACCATCACGTAAATCTGGCAAAGCTCTAGATACAATAACACTCATCGAATAATCTAAAAATGAATCTCTAACTTCTTTTACTATATTATTATTTTCTAATCTATCCACAACCATTCACCTCCTAAGCATCCAAATTTTGAACAAATGTAGCATTTTCTTCTATAAATTTCTTTCTAGGTTCTACATCATCACCCATTAACTTAGAGAAAACTTCATCTGCTGCTCTTGCATCTTCAACTGTAATTCTTCTTAAAACTCTTTTTTCAATATCCATTGTTGTTTCATTCAATTCTTCAGCATCCATTTCTCCTAAACCTTTCATACGTAATATATCACGTTTTGTTTCAGGTTTTAAAGTTGCTAAATATTCATCTAATTCTCTTTGATCTAGAACATATTTAATAGTTTGTCCATGTTTAACACAAAACAATGGTGGTTGAGCAGCATAAACATGACCAGCTTCAACAATAGGTCTAAAGAAACGATAAAATAAAGTTAATAATAATACTCTAATATGGGCCCCATCAACATCTGCATCAGTCATTATAATAATTTTATCATATCTTAATTTTGATAAATCAAATTCATCACCAATACCAGTTCCAAAAGCAGTAATTATCGTTCTAATTTCCTCATTACCAAGAGCTCTATCTAATCTAGCTTTTTCAACATTTAATATTTTACCTCTAAGTGGAAGAATTGCTTGAGTCATACTATTTCTACCCTTTATAGCTGAACCACCTGCAGAATCTCCCTCTACTATAAAAATTTCACATTCAGAAGGATCTTTACTTTTACAATCAGAAAGTTTTCCATAAAAGTTAGTAATATCCAAATCCCCTTTGCGACGAGTTAATTCTCTAGCTTTCTTAGCTGCTAATCTAGCACGGGAAGCAGTCATTGATTTTTCTATAATTTTCTTAGCTTCATCTGGATTTTCTAATAAAAATCTCTCTAATCCAGAACTAAAAACATCATCCGCAATTTTTCTTACTTCTGCATTTCCTAGCTTTGTCTTAGTTTGTCCTTCAAACTGTGGATCAGGATGTTTACAAGAAATAATCATAGTCAATCCTTCACGAACATCATCTCCCGTTAAAGGGTCATCATTATCTTTTAATATTTTATTATTTTTAGCATAATTGTTAATAATACGTGTTAAAGCTCTTTTAACACCATCTTCATGTGTTCCACCTTCATAAGTACTAATATTATTGGTAAAAGAATATATACTAGAACTATAATCTTCATTATATTGAAACGCAACTTCTAAAGAAATATTATCTTCTTTACCTTCAACATAAACTACCTCATCATGAATAACTTTTTTATTTTTATTTAATTTATTTACAAATTCAATTATTCCTCCATTATAAAGAAATTCATCTCTTTTTTCATCTTCTCTTAAATCTTGTAAAATAATTCTTAATCCTTTATTTAAAAAAGCTAATTCTTCTAATCTAGTAGCTAAAGTTTCATAATCATAAACTGTTGTCTCTTTAAAAATAGTAGGATCTGCTTTAAAAGTAACTGTAGTTCCAGTTCTATCAGGATCACATTCATCTATAATTTTTAATTCATCAACAGGATGTCCACCATTTTCAAATCTCTGAAAATATACATGACCATCTCTATATACTCTAACTTCTAACCAACTAGATAAGGCATTAACTACGGATGCTCCAACTCCATGTAATCCACCGGATACTTTATATCCGCCACCACCAAATTTACCACCTGCATGTAATACAGTAAATATAGTTTCAATTGTTGATAAACCTGTTTTAGTATTAATTCCTGTTGGCATTCCTCTTCCATCGTCTCTTACCGTAATAACATTATTTTTTTCAATAATAACTTCTATATCATCACAATAACCTGCTAATGCTTCATCTACAGAATTATCTACAATTTCCCAGACTAAATGATGCAAACCTCTTTCACTAGTCGTTCCTATATACATACCAGGTCTTTTTCTTACAGCTTCCAAACCCTCAAGGACTTGAATATCACTGTCATTATATTCTTCTTTCATACAAATCCTCCCTTACAATTCCATCATTAACTTCAAACATCTTACTTTTACTAACAATTTTCTTATCTATTTTATCTATATCAGTAGTTGTTATAAATGTTTGAATATCATTATTAATTAATCCTAGAATATTATTAATCTTATATTTATCTAATTCACTAAATAAATCATCTAAAATTAAAATAGGATAATCTTTTCTAATATTATAAAATATTTCTAATTCAGCTAATTTATAGGCAATAATAGCATTCTTTTGTTGCCCTTCTGACCCATAATCTTTTAAATTAATACCATTAAATTTAAATCTTATATCATCATGATGAATTCCAATCGATGTTTTCCCTAAAATAATATCTCTTTGAATATTATCTTGATACTTAGATAAAATTTTATCTTTTATAAAATTCTTATAATCAGACACATACTCAAGTTTTAAATCAGAAATACCACAAATTTTATCGTATAAATCCCCTATTCTATCATTTAATAAATCAATGTATTTTTTGCGCGATAAATAAATTTTTTCACCTATATCAATCAATTTATTTGTTAAAATTTCTAAATATTCTGAAGAAGAATTACCATTTATATTCATCGTTTTTAAATAAACATTTCTTTGTTTTAAAATTTTATTATAAGAGTTTAAATTTTTTAAATAAGAATTATTTATTTGCGAAATCTCTAAATTAATGGCTTTTCTTCTAATACTAGGTGAATCTTTAATAAATCTAAGATCATCAGGATTAAAGAGTACAACACTTATTTTAGAAATATAATCACTTAATTTATCAACATTAGTATTATTAATTTTTACTCTTTTACCATTTTCTTTTATAGTTAATCTATAATCATCAAAAAACTTAGTACCTACATGTCCTTCTATTCTCAAAGCATCTTTATTGTTCATAATTAATACTTTATCAACAGATCCTCTAAATGACTTAGTAAGAGCAAGTACATAAATACTTTCAACTAAATTAGTCTTTCCACTACCATTATTACCATAAATGATATTATAATTTTCAGAAAAATTTAATTGTATCTTTTCATAATTTCTAAAATTTAATAATTTCAAATGTTGTATTTTCATTTTTTAGCCTCTTTTACGACCATAGATAAAAAAAAGTGTTTTTAAAGTACTCCCATACCTCAAATATATTATAACATAAAAAAGCCACCTTAGAGCAGCTTTTTTCTATTTTTTATCTATTTTTCGCAAATTTAAGATTTCTTTTAATCTAGAACATCTATATAATTGATTATCTATAATAGCTGTAGAAACATCTACTAATATTTTTTTACCATTTTTTAACTCTACTATTGTTTTATCTTTAAATTTATCTGGTTTAAATATGTGTGAATAAGATAACCAAGCACAATCATCATTTCGTGGTGATAATGTCGGAAAAAATATTATATCAAAACTTTCTTCAATTATAACAGGTACTTTATGTGTAAAACCAACTAATTTAGATGTACCAATTTGTCTCCCTTCTAGTGAACTACCAAAGTATTCACAACTTTCTTCTACTATCTTTAAAGGATTTTTATTAACAACAAATGATTTGTCAACCTCGTATACAATAGTATGATTATCATCTTTTGGAATTAATGCAACCGTATCTTTATTTATTTCATATGATTCCATCAACAAAAACCTCCTCTTTCCAAAATTTATCCCCCTTATACACCATAATTTTGTCGAAAAAATTCGAAATTTGTCGAATAATAAAAAAAATTACAAAAAAAAACCATTTTATTGAAAATGGCTTTATAATTAGTAAGTTTTTATTGGTAATATTAACTGAATTAAAGATTCATCTGTCATTGACTTAATAACTATTGGTTTTACTTCTCCATTTAATAATATCAATATTTCTTCATCTTTCATTGTTCTTAAAGCTTCTAACATATATTTAGCACTAAAAGAAATATCTATATTAGCATCTTCGTTTGTTTCTACATCTAATTTTTCTTCTACTTTACCTATTTCTGATGCATATGAATTAATAATCATTTGACTATTTTTAATTTTCATCTTCACAATATTTTTATCTTTACTTTGGGTTAATAAAGCTGCTCTATCAATAGCACTAAAGAAATTATTTAAATTAGTATTAACTATTATAGCAAAATCATTTGGTATTAAATTACTAGTATTTGGATAAGTTCCAGATAATAAATTATTTTGGAAAATTATGTTCTTATACTTAAATAAAACTTTATTACTAAATACATGCATCTCAACATTTTCATCTTCAGTAATAATTTTGTCTAATTCCATAATATTTTTTCCTGGTATGACAATATTTATTTCATCTTCTACAGGAATATCTAATTTTATATTCTTTTTAGCTAAACGATATGAATCTGTAGCTATACATTCTAATAAATCTCCTACTATTTTAAAGTTTAAACCAGTTAATAAAGGTCTTAATTCTTGAGTAGAAATAGCAAATGCAGTTTGACTTATAATTGATTTAAAAACATTACCTTTAATAATGATTGGTCTCTCTACTTCTTCTAGTTTTAAACTTGGATATTCTTTAGGATCTAAGCAATTTAAATCATATTGTGAATTATCTGATGATATTTTAATCTTTAATCCATCCATTAATTCAAAATTGATTACATCTGAAGGCATCTTTCTAATAATATCCAATATATATTTACTTTGAATTATAATTGATCCTTCATTTTCTATATTAATAATAGAATTTCTATCTATAAATGCTCTAATTGTTAATTCACTATCACTAGCAGTTAAAAATAAACCTTCATTATTTAATTCAAATTTTACACCATTTAATATTGGAATAATATTCTTAGTTGAAATAGCTTTAACAACATTAGATAAATTTTCTAATAAAATATTTTTATCAATTGTAAATTTCATTTTTTTTCCTTCTTTCTATTATATTTAATTATTTTATTATTATTATAGAGTTGATATTGTTGATAAATATTATTTTATCCACTATTTTCTTATAGAAATGACTATTTTTTTATGTTGATAAGTTAGAATTTATTAACATATAATTAACAATTATTAGAGTTTTGCTTTTATTTCATTAATAATTTCCTTTAATTGGTTATTCTCTAAAATGTCTTTTTCTATTTTATCAACAGCATGTATAACAGTTGAATGATCTCTTCCTCCAAATTCTAATCCTATACGCGGAAAAGACTGATCAGTTAACATACGACATAAGTACATTGCTACCATTCTAGGATAAGCTATATTAGCGCTTCTCTTCTTACCTTTTAAAACTTCTACAGTTATCTTATAATAATCAGCTACAGCTTTTTGAATACTAGCAATATCATTAGTAATATAAGGATTTTTAGCTATATAATCTTTTAATGCTTCATTAGCAAACTCTAAATCAATTTTATCAGGTACACACATCGCAGTATAAGCTACTAATCTATTAATAGCTCCCTCTAAACTCCTTACATCAGTATCACAATTATTTGCAATAAATTCAACAGCTTCTTCAGTCATTTTTTCAGATAGTGTACTATATCTTTTTATTTTATCTTTTATAATACGACATCTTAAATCAAAATCAGGAGGATAAATATCTACAGGTAATCCCCATGCAAATCTACTACGAAGTCTTTCTTCTAGTAATTTTAAATCCTCTGGTGATCTATCAGAACTAATAATAATTTGTTTGTTTCTTCCATGTAAATCATTAAAAGTATGGAAAAATTCTTCTTGTGTCTTTTCCGCACCTACTAAATATTGAATATCATCAATAATTAAAACGTCAATATTTCGGTATTTATTTTTAAAATCCTTAGCATAATCAAAGGAATTATCATTTGAATTAGCTATACCTGTATAATCTTTTCTAAAATCATCACTAGTTGCATACAATACTTTAAGCTTTGGATTATTTTCCGTAATATAATTTCCAATAGCATGCATTAAATGCGTTTTTCCTAAACCACTTTTCCCATATATAAATAAAGGATTATATTGAATTCCAGGATTTTGTGCTACTGCAAAAGCAGCCGTTCTAGCAAATTTATTTGTATCCCCTACTACAAAGTTTTCAAAATTTAAATTTTTATTTAAATTACTTTCAAAATTATCACTTTCTTTGTTAATAACGTTTGATTTATCAACAATATCATCAATTTCCTTATTAAAATTAGTTTCTAATTCATCTTTTAATAAACACTCTAATTCTCTTTCTCTTCCTGTTACTTTAAAAAATGATTCACTAATTAAATCATAATAATTACTTAAGAGCATTCTTTTGTGTAAAGGCATAGGTACTTGTAGAGTAATTTTATTATCATCTATATTATATAATTTTGTTTCACCAAACCATGTACTAAAAGATACTGGATTTAGTTCTTTCTTTATAATTTCAAGAACTTTAATCCATATATCATCAGATTTCAAAACCATCACCCCACTTCGCACCATATGTACAAATATTTTAACTCAAGCTGTGGAAAAATAAAAGAAATATTTATCATTTTTTTTATAATCCACAGTATATCCACTTTATTAATAACAAATAAAGTCTTATATTATCTGTCTTTCCTAAATTTATCCACATTATCAACAAATTTTAAATAAACATGTTTAAAAAGTTATCAACATATCCACAGTTAATTGTTAATAATTTAAAAAATAGTCAATAATAAGGATATATTCAATAATTCTTGACTTTTTTTCTAACATAATATTATAATAAGAGAGCTTATTTAGATGTGGAGGTGTATTATATGAAAAGAACTTATCAACCAAATAATAGAAAAAGAGCAAAGAAACATGGTTTTTTTGCTAGAAAAGAAAGTAATATTCTAAATTCAAGAAGAAAAAAGGGTCGTAAAAAGATCGTAGTTAAATAAGCCACTAAAAAGTGGTTTTTTATGTATTAAAAAGGGGAGATTACTATGAAAAGAAGTCAAACAATAAAATCCCAAAAAGAATTTAATTATCTTATAAAAAATGCTAAATTTAAAAAAAATAATTATTTTGTAATCTATTATAATATAAATAATGAAAACAAAACCATGTACGGAATAGCCATTAGTCGCCAAGTAGGGAAAGCTAATGAACGAAATAAATTAAAAAGACAAGTACGTAATATAATAGATAAAAACCAAAAATTATTTAAAAATAACTACAATTATATTATAATGATTAGAAAGAGCTGCAAAGACGTAAAATATAATATATTAGAACAAGCTCTTACAAATTTATTAGAAAAATAAAGGTGATAATGTGAGAAAAAAATTAAAAATTTTATTTGTTGTCCTAATTTTTATATTATGTACAGGATGTAGTTCTACTATAAAAGATGGTAAAGAAGTAGTTACCAATAAAGAAACAGGTCAAACATTAACTTCCAATATTATTTGTAAGCCAACTGACGAAAATTTACTTGAAACATATACCAAATATAACGATAAGTTACAAGTTAAATTAGAAGATTTACCTACCTGTTCAAACTTTACTCCTAATAAATTAGAATATCGCAATTTATGGGAATCTATATTTATAAAACCTTTAGCATTTATAATCTTAAAATTGGGATATCTAGTAAAAAATATGGGTTTATCAGTAATGATTATAGGTTTATTAATTAGGCTTATATTGATGCCAATCCAGATTAAAACTGTTAAGCAATCTGAAAATATGAAAAAAATTCAACCAGAAATGGCTAAGATAGAACGAAAATATAAAGATAAAACAGACAATGAATCATTAATGGCTAAAAGCCAAGAAACAATGTTGCTATATAAAAAATATAAAATAAATCCTGTAAGTGGTTGTTTATTAGCATTTATTCAATTACCATTATTCTTTGCTTTCTTAGAAGCAATTAATCGTGTACCAGCGATATTTGAAGGAACATTCTTAACAATGAATTTAGGAATGACTCCTGCAACTGGTATAGCTCAACATAATTATATTTATATTATTCTTATAATACTAATTATTTTATCAACCTTCTTATCATTTAAAAATTCAATGGCAGGTCAAGATCAAAATAATGAAATGGCACAACAAATGAAATTTATGTTTATTTTCATGATAATTATGGTATCATTTGCATCATTGAGTTTACCAACAGCAATTGCTTTATATTGGATTGTAACTAATGGTTTTGCTGTAATTCAAAATTTAATAATTAAAAAAATAATTGAAAAGAGGATTTAAAATGAAGTTAGAAGTATTTGAAGGAAAAACATTAGAAGAAGCAAAAGAAAAAGCTTTAAAAAGTTTAAATGTAGAAGAAAAAGATGTTTATCTTAAAGAAGAAGAAATCAAAGGAAAATTATTTAAAGCTACAACTTATAAATGTAGTGTTATAAAATATAGTGATATTGCTGATTTTGTTAAAGATAAATTAAAAGAAATGTTAAGCAATATGGGATTAGATGTAAAATTTGAAACGACTGTTAGAGATGAACAAATTAACATTAAAATGTATTCTGATAACAATAATATTTTAATTGGTCGTAATGGACAGACTTTAATAGCTATCCAAACAATTCTTCGTCAGATTGTACATAATGAAATAGGTATATATCCATACATCTTACTTGATGTTGAAAATTATAAAGAAAAGAAAAATTCTAATTTAGAAAGAACAGCAAAAAGAATAGCTAAGGAAGTTCAAAAAACAAAAATAGATGTAAGCTTAGATAATATGAATTCATATGAAAGAAGAATTATACATAATGCTTTATCTAATTTCAAAAATATTTCTACTTTAAGTGAAGGTGAAGAGCCTAATCGTCATATCGTAATTAGATATAAAGAGGATGAATAATCCTCTTTTTTTATTAACTAAATTATTTCCCGGGAAATAATTTAACTAAATTTATTATTTCCCAAGTTCTTAAATTGTGCTATAATACGTGCCGAAAGGACGTGTATTTTATGAATGATACAATATGTGCAATAGCTACAAGTCAAGGAGTAGGAGCAATAGCTATAATCAGGGTTAGTGGCGAAGATTCTATTAATATTGTTAATAAATTATTTAAAGGTAAAAATTTAAATAAAGTTGAATCTCATACGATAAATTATGGCTACATAATCGATAAAAATCAAAAAATAATAGATGAAGTATTAGTATCAGTAATGCACGCACCTAAAACTTTTACCACAGAAAATACAGTTGAAATAAACACACATGGTGGCATAGCTTCTACTAATAAAGTCCTAGAATTATTACTAACAAATGGTTGTCGTTTAGCTGAACCAGGTGAATTTACTAAAAGAGCATTCTTAAATGGACGCATTGACTTATTAGAAGCCGAAGCTGTAATGGACATGATTAATGCTAAAACTAATACTCAAAGAGAGCTAGCAACTAACCAAATAACAGGTAAAGTATCTAATCTTATTAATGATTTACGTGATGAAATGATTCAGATTATTTCTAATATAAATGTTAACATTGATTATCCAGAATATGATGACGTTGATATAATTACAAACGATATCTTAATTCCTAAAATAAATAATATTAAAGAAAAAATAAGTAAAATAATAAAAGAAAGTCGTAATGGTAAAATAATAAAAGATGGAATAAAAACATCAATAATTGGTCGCCCAAATGTTGGCAAAAGTAGTCTTTTAAATCAATTACTTGAAGAAGAAAAAGCTATAGTTACTGATATTGCAGGAACAACAAGAGATATAGTTGAAGGGCAGATTTCCTTAAATGGTATAATTTTAAATATTATCGATACCGCCGGTATTAGAGAAACAGAAGATATAATAGAATCAATTGGTGTTGAAAAAAGTTTAAAAATGATGGAAGAATCAGATTTAATACTATTTGTCCTTAATAATAATGAACCATTATCAGATGATATAAAAGAATTACTATCTAAATTAAAAGATAAAAACTATGTTGTAATTATAAATAAAACAGATTTACCTAGAAAATTTAAACTATCTGAGTTACCTGTTGATAAGGATAAAATTATTAACATGAGTATAAAAAATAATCAAGGAATTGAAGAATTAAAAAATAAAATAATACAAATATTTAATATTTCCCAAATTGAAATGTCAGATCCTACATACTTAAGTAACTCACGTAGTATAAGTATTTTAGAATCATGTTTAGAATCAATAAAAGAAGTTGAAAAAGGTTTGGGAAATAATTTCCCAATAGATATGATAGAACTTGATTTAAAAAATATATGGGAAAAATTAGGAACAATTAATGGAACTACTTACGAAGAAGAATTATTAGATCAAATGTTTAGTAGATTCTGTTTAGGGAAATAAAAAAGGGTGTGAATAACATGTATGAAATTATAATAGTTGGAGCAGGTCATGCTGGTTGTGAAGCAGCCAATGCTGCTGCTAAAAAAGGTCATAAAACATTGTTAATTACGAGTAATATAAAAAATATAGCAGATATGCCTTGTAATCCCCATATTGGTGGTAGTGCAAAAGGAATCGTAGTTAGAGAAATAGATGCCTTAGGAGGTTTAATGGGAGTAGTCGCAGACAAAACTCATCTCCAAATAAAAATGTTAAATAGTGCTAAAGGTCCAGCAGTTCAGTCTTTAAGGGCTCAAGGAGATAAAATAACATATCCTAAAGAAATGCTTAACCAATTAAATAAATATCCTAATTTAGAAATAAAAGAAGGAATGGTTGAAGATTTAATTGTTGATAACAATACAGTTAAAGGAATAATTCTTGAAGATGGAACTAAAATACATTCTCAAATTGTAATTTTAACAACTGGTACATACTTAAAAGCTGATATTTTAGTTGGAAATACCAGAACTAGAAAAGGACCTCATGGAGAACAACCATCGAACTATTTAAGTGATAATCTTAAAAAATATGGTTTTAAAATAATTAGATTAAAAACAGGTACTCCTCAAAGACTAGATCGTAAAACTATTGACTTTTCTAAAACAAAAATAGAACCAGGTGATAGTGAATATCATACTTTTAGCTTTGATTTAGAACCATGTTATAACATAGAAGATCAAGAACCATGCTATTTAACATATACTAATGCCAAAACTCATCAAATAATAAGAGATAATTTAAATAAATCAAGTATGTATGGTGCTTTAGACGATATCGAAGGTATTGGACCTCGTTATTGTCCTTCAATAGAAGATAAAGTAGTAAGATTTGCTGATAAAGAAAAACATCAACTATTTTTAGAACCAGAAAGCCGATATTATGATGATATCTATTTACAAGGATTTTCTACATCAATGCCTCCAGAAGTTCAAGAACAAATGGTTCACAGTTTAGCAGGATTAGAAAATGCTAAAATATTAAAATACGGTTATGCTATAGAATATGATGCTATATATCCTACGCAGTTAAATGCATCATTAGAAACTAAAATATTAAATAATCTATATACAGCTGGTCAAATTAATGGAACAAGTGGTTATGAAGAAGCAGCTTGTCAAGGGTTAATGGCAGGTATTAATGCATCTTTAAAATTAGAAAAAAAAGACCCATTAATATTAAAAAGATCAGATGCTTATATTGGAGTATTAATAGATGATTTAATTACAAAAGGAATAAGAGATCCTTATCGTTTATTAACTAGTAGAGCAGAATTTAGATTACTTTTAAGAAGTGATAATGCTGATTTAAGATTACGCCACTATGGCTATGATGTTGGTATGATAAATGATAACCAATTAAATAACTTAAAAACAAAAGAAAAAGCCATATCTGAGTTAAAAAAATATATGCAAAAAACAAAGTTAAAAATAACTCCAAAAATAAAAGAACAATTTGATCTTCATAGCTTTCAAGTTCCAAATTCTTCTTTAAGTTTAGAACAACTTATAAAAAGACCTGAAATAACTATGGAATTTTTAAGTAATTTAATAGATATTCCATTTTCTGAAGAAATCAAAGAACAAGTAAGTATTAATTTAAAATATGAAGGATATATTAATAAATCAATAAAAGAAGCAGAAAAAATGCTAAAATTAGAAAAAAAACAAATACCAAATGATATTGATTATGACAAAATTACTAATATAGCTTCAGAAGCTCGTCAAAAACTAAAAGAAGTTCGTCCTAAAACAATAGCACAAGCTATAAGGATAAGTGGAGTAAATCCAAGTGACATATCAATACTTTCAGTTTATTTAAAGAAGGAATATAGTAAAGATGAATAAAGAAAATTTTATTATTGAATTACAAAAATTAAACATAAATTTAACTCCTAAACAAATTAGTGATTTAGATTATTATTGTCACTTTCTCATTGAATATAATCAACATACAAATTTAACTGCTATCAAAGAAGAAAATCAAGTATACCTAAAACATTTTTATGATTCATTAACAATTGTTAAAGGATTAGATTTATCTAAATATCATAACTTAATAGATATTGGAACTGGAGCTGGATTTCCTGGCATGGTACTAAAAATAGTTTTTCCCCATTTAAATATTACTCTTCTAGATTCTAACAATAAAAAAATAACATTCTTACAGCAATTAGCTGAAAAATTAAATTTAACAAATATTAATTTCTTTCATGGAAGAGCAGAAGAATTTTGTCAAAAAAATCGTGAAACATTTGAAATTGTGACTGCTAGAGCAGTAAGCAACATGAATATTTTAGCTGAATTATGTTTACCACTAGTAAAAAAAGATTATTATTTTATTGCTTTAAAAGGCTCAAATAAAGAAGAGATAATCGATGCTCAAAATGCTATTTCAATTTTAGGTGGAAAAATTGAAAAAAATATTGAATTTAATTTACCAATTGAAGATAGCGGACGAAATATTGTTGTAATAAAAAAAATAAAAAATACACCAAATGTATATCCAAGAAGATACGAAAAAATAATTAAGAAACCATTGAAATAATCAAGTAAATAATGTATTATTAATAATAGGATACTTATCATAAAAGGGGCTGATTTAATGAATTTAGAATCAACAGTACTTCAAGTACATATTGAAGATATAATACCTAATAGATTTCAACCACGTTTAAATTTTGACGAACAAGGATTAAAAGAATTATCAGATTCCATAAGAGAACATGGTATAATTCAACCATTAGTTTTAAGAAAATTAGGAGATAAATATGAAATAATTGCTGGCGAAAGAAGATATAAAGCTGCCCAAATGGCAGGTTTATCAACTGTACCAGCTGTTGTTGCTAATATTGACGACAATAAATCAGCCGAAGTAGCATTAGTAGAAAATGTTCAAAGAAGAGATTTAACACCAATAGAAGAAGCTAGATCATATAAAAATCTTTTAGATAAAGGATATTTAACTCAAGAACAACTTGCTAAAAGAATGGGATTATCTCAACCAGCAGTCGCCAACAAACTTCGTTTATTAAACTTAGATGAAGAAGTTCAACAAGCTCTTCTTGAAGAAAAAATATCTGAAAGACATGCTAGAACTTTACTTAGTTTACCAGATAAAGCAGCTCAAAGAGAGTGGCTTCATCGTATAATAAATGAAAGACTAACTGTAAGACAATTAGATCTAGAATTAAAAAAATTAAGAGATAGTGGGGAAATAGCCGATGATTCAGGGGGAGATGTGCCACTAGTTTCATCAACTCCAAGTATTGAAGATATAAAAGCCAATGCTGTCGATATCAGTGTTGCTAATAAAATGAGTAATCAAGAACAAAATAATCAACCAATAGAAACATTAGATACTTTAGAAGAGCAGACAGCTCCTCAAATAGAGCAACCAATATCGCCATCTCCTTTTCCAACCTATACACAACCAACAGAAAATATTCAAAATTCATTTACAACAGCAACTACAATTCCAGAATTTAATATCGCAACTCCAAATTCTGCTAGTACATTTGTTTCTAGTGAAAATCTAAGTAATTCTTTAAATGACAATAAATTTTTCAATCAAAATCAACAAGATTCAACTAATAATATGAATCTTCAAGGAATGGCACCTCAATCAAATCAAAATAATAATTTTGAAGTATTTGATGCACCAACTATGAATAATTCATTTGTTGATTTAAATAATTCAACTGAGATTCCAACTTTCCAAAATCCTACAACAATTCCTAAACCTGAGATTAAACCTAATTTAAATACATTTACAAATCAACCCAATATTAATCAAAATTTAGATTTAAATCCTAATAATAAGTTTTTCACTCCTATATCAGAACCACCTAAAGAAATTACTATTAATACTCAAGAAAACTTAGTAGATCCTATGGATTCTGTTGAAAAACTTACTCCAGAATATAAAGAACAACAAGTAGAGAATAAAGAAAAAGGATTAAAAGATGCAATTTCTACAGTTAGAACATGTATTGAAGGACTAGGAAGTCAAGGATTCTTTATTGATGTAGAAGAAATAGATTTTGATAGTTATTATCAGATAACTTTGCATATTCATAAAGACTAAAAAGCTAATTAATTAGCTTTTTCTTTTTCTTTAAAAACAAACTCTGTATTTTGATTATTGTATTCACTACCATTAACATAATAAAAAATCGCTGTTTTTGTAGAGTCTTCTGTTTCTTCACCTGTTATAGCATTTAATGGAACTCCAATTACATTATCTGGTTTTTGATACCATTCATTATCGATTTCTAAATTTTCAACAGTATCAACCCATATGTTTTTAGAAATAGTTCCATCTTTTACTTCTAATCCTTTATTATCATCATATCCATTCCATACCATCATTAAAACATTAGGATTATATCCTACCATCCAACAATCAGTACCAGAAGACCCTGTTTTTATTGCATACTTATTAGATATTTTCCCAGCAATACTCATAACAGTAGGAGTATTATAATCAATAAAACTAGAATTATAAGTACCTGTCATCATTTCATTTAAAATATATGTATAAGACTCATTTAATACCAAATTATTATCATTCTTTTTTTCATAAAGAACATTACCTTCCATATCTTCAACTCTTAATATAAAAGAAAGATTTCTTTTATAGCCTCCACTAGCTAAAGTAGTATATCCTCTAGCAAAATCAAACATGCTTAAACCACAAGTTCCTAATGCCAAAGATGGAATAGGGGATAATTCAGTTTCAATTCCCATTCTTTTCGCAGTATTAACTAAAGTTTCTTCTCCTAAAAACAAATGAGTTTTAACAGCATAAATATTATCGGAATAAGCTAAAGCAGCTGCCATAGTAATATTTTTATTAGCATATTTTTCATTATAATTTGCAGGTGAATAAGATTGATTAGTAGAAAACATAAAAGTAGTTGGTTCAGATAAAAATGTAGAACTTGAAACCATGCCATTTTCCAAAGCCGCATAATATAAAAAAGGTTTTATTGCTGAACCAACTTGTCTTGAACTTTGTGTAGCACGATTAAATTGACTTTTAGCATAATCCAAACCACCAGTTAAAGCCATAACTCCTCCAGTTTTAGGATTTATAATTATACTAGCTACTTGCATACTTTCTTCATTATCATCCATATATTTTAAAATATTCTCTTCCATTATCTTCTGTGCATTTAAATTTAAAGAAGTATAAACTTTTATTCCTCCAGCTTCAATAAGTGAATCTGGTATCTCTTCAAGTGTTTCTAATTCATTATAAACAGCATCTTGATAATACATTAACATATTTAAATTATCATCATTTCTTCTACCATAAATACTAATATCCTCTTTAAATAAATTATTAAAAGTATTTTGATCAATTACATCATTATTTAACATTAACTTAGCAATAATTTTACCTCTATCTAAAGCTTTTTCATAATCTGTAACAGGATTATACTTATTAGGAGCTTTAGGAACTCCTGCTAAGATAATAGCTTCTTCTAAAGTTAAATCTTTAGCTGATTTATTAAAATAAAAATTACTAGCATTTTCAATGCCATAATTACCTTGTCCAAAATTAATTGTATTTAAATATCCTTCTAAAATCTCATCTTTTTCATATTGAACCTCTAATCTTAAAGTTAAAAAAGCTTCTTCAATCTTTCTTTGCCAAGTTTTATCAAAATCTAAATACATATTTTTTATATATTGCTGACTTATAGTTGATGCTCCTTGAACTATTCTACCACTAACTATATTAGTATACATTGCTTTAATAATACGTAAATAATCAAAACCATGATGCTTATAAAAGTTTTTATCTTCTGTACTTAAAACAGCTTCAATAAAATATGGTGAAATTTCATCTAAACTTACCCAATCATTATTTCCTGATCCTTGATAAACAATTTCTTCTTTATCATCATAAATATAAAATTGATTTGCATTTTTTATATCTAATTTAGGACTAAAATAAGCATATGTATATAATCCTCCAATAACTAAGAATAAAATAAATAACCCAATAATAAATAATTTACTTAATTTTTTTAATAATCTCATAATAACACCCATTATCTAGTATTAAAATAAATTGCTAAATTATAAGTGCAAACTTAAAAATAATATGTTATAATCACAATCAAAAAAGGGATGATTATCATGAAAAAATTGATAACAATAAATTTATTAAAAGAAAGTCGGTTAGAAAAAAAATACGAACAAATAAAAGCTATTTACCAAAATAACTCATATTTATTTAAAATCGATAATATAAAAACAATATTAAATAAAAAAAATTTTACTAGAGAAGATAATAACTATAAATTTGTTTTAGATATCGAAAATAAACAAGCAACATATTTTTTAAAGGAAAATAATCTATTATTTGATATAGATGTTGAAAAAGTAATATATAAAGAAGAAAATAATAGTATAATATTAGAATATAAACTAGCAAGTAATGATGAAATAATTAGAGTAGAAATAATAATAGAAGGTGATTTAAATGAGTAGTTTTATAGAAAAACAAGAAGAATATTTAAAAAAGAAAATCAATGAATGTGGTTATGAGGTTAATGAAGTAGTTTTAAATGTATCATCTCGTCCAGAATTTGGCGATTATCAATATAATGGGGTTATGTCTCTTGCTAAAGAATATCATAAAAATCCTCGCGAAATAGCTAATGAAATTGTTGAAGTAATAAAAAAAGACAATAAATATCATGATATAAATGTTGCAGGTCCAGGTTTTATTAACATAACATTTAAAGATGAAGAACTAATTGAGCATATTAACGAATTAAATAAAAATATTAATTTAAACTATGAGAATGATAATCCTAAAACTATATTTATGGATTATGGTGGAGCTAATGTTGCTAAAGCATTACATGTCGGTCATTTAAGAAGTGCTAATATAGGAGAAGCTTTAAAAAGATTAGCAGTTGCTTTAGGTAATAAAGCCATCGCAGATGCTCATTTAGGTGACTGGGGAAGACCAATTGGCTTAGTAATGTTAGAAATAAAAAAAAGACATCCAGAACTACCATACTTTGATGAAGAATATTTAGGAGAGTATCCTAAATATTCTCCAGTTACTAATGATGACCTAATGGAACTATATCCATATGCCTCAAATAAAGCTAAAGAAGACGAAGAATATATGGAAGAAGCAAGATTAATAACTGCCAAATTTCAAGAAGGAAATCGTGGTTTAATGGCTTTATGGAATCATATAATGAATGTTTCAAAAGAAGACATAAAAAGAATATATGATCGCCTAAATACAACTTTTGAAGTATGGGAAGGTGAATCAGATGGTGATAAATACATTCCAGAAATGATTAAATACTTAGAAGAAAAAAAACTTGTTGAAGACAGCCAAGGAGCTCGAATAATAAATGTTTCAAAAGAAGATGATGATCATGAAGTACCACCATTATTATTAATAAAATCTAATGGCAGTTCATCTTATGAAACAACAGACTTAGCATGTATCTGGGAAAGAATGAAATTATGGAATCCTGACGAAATATGGTATTTAACTGATGCAAGACAAGCTCTTCATTTTGAACAGGTATTTAGAGCAGCTAAAAAAGCTGATATTGTAAAAGATAATACTAAATTAGAATTTATCCCATTTGGGACAATGAACGGATCAGATGGTAAACCATTTAAAACTAGAGATGGTGGCGTAATGACCTTAGAAAGTCTTCTAGATATGGCAAAAGAAGAATGTGAAAAAAAAGTTCTTCCTAATATAACCGGAAAAGAAAGAGAAGAAGTTTCAGAAAAAGTAGCAATCGCTGCTGTTAAATATGCCGATTTAATCCCATTTAGATTAACTGATTACAATTTCGATCCCGTTAAATTTAGTGACTTACAAGGTAAAACAGGACCATATCTTCTATACTCTACTATTAGAATGAAATCTTTATTAAATAAAGCCCAAGAAGCAAATATTAACTACACAAAATATACTAAGATAAATGATAAAATTGATCGTGATATAATTATCTGCTTACTAAATCTAAGAAATGTACTATTAAAATCAATAAACGTTAAATCGTTAAATGATATAACAGAACATTTATATAAAATTACTAATTTATATAATAATTTATATGCTAATAATCATGTTTTAACTGAAGAAAACAAAGAATTACAAGAGTCTTGGTTACTTCTAACAAAAGTAATTTATGAAAACAATTTAAAACTTTTGAATATACTAGGTATAGAAGTTCCAGAAAGAATGTAAAAAAAATAAAAAAAATTTTATTTTTAGTATTGTCATATTATGAAAAATATGTATAATGGTGTCTAGTGAATTATTTGGAGGTCATTTAAATGAAATTAAAAGATTTAACAAAAGCAGAATTAGAAGCTATGTCGTATGATGATATTGCCTTAATGGTTTTATCTGAAAGTAATAGACAAATGAAAATAAATGAACTATTTAAAGAAGTATGTAATCATCTTGAATTATCAGAAGATGAATTTGTAGATAAATTACCAGCATTCTTCGATGTCTTATCAACAGATCATCGATTCATAATGCTAGAAAATGGTTTATGGGATTTAAGAACAAAACATGCAACAAAAGTCGTTCTAGACCCTGAAGAAGATGAAGAAGATATAGAAGAAGATATTGACCTAGAAGAAATCGAAGAGGACGAAGAAGAAAAAGAAGACATCTATGCCGATGAAGATGATACCGATGATTTAACAGATGAAGATGATGATTTAAAAAATCTTGTTATCATTGATGAAGATGAAGAACAAATGGCTTAAAAAAAACCATTTGTTTTTAAATGGTTTAACTACAACTAACTACCTTTTCCCTATATACAGATACTTTATCTTTACTAATATTAGTAATATTTTGTTTATATCTTATTAAAATATTATTTTCACAAGTATTATAAAAAAGATAAACATTTCCATCTTCCAGTAACTCTACATCATATTGATCATTATAATAATTAAGAGTTAGTTCTTTTTGAACTTTTCCATAAGGATTTACTAATAACGTTTTATAATTCCCATTATCATTGATTTTCATAAAAAATAAAAAATTTGAATATATTTCATCTTTATATAAAATAGGTTCTAAGTAAACTAATTCATAAGTATTAGGAATATCAACTAACTTATCATTAAAATACAAATAATTTTCTTCTTTCTCATTAATAACTTTTTTCAATGTTACTCTTATTTCACTATGTTCTGAATATTTCATAGTACCTAAATTTACTTCACATACAATATCATCTTTATCTTTTTTACAATCTTTATTATCAATATCTTTATTTAATATTCGATACTTATTATTATAAGTTATCTTATAATTAATCTCTCTTAATATACCATCTTTATTAAATATTAAAACTCCTAATACAATACATATAACTACAATAAATAAAACAACATATCTTTTTTTCATAAAAAACTTCCTTTTTAACGAATTTTATATTCAAAGTATATCTTATACAAAAACAAAAGTAAATATTCCTTCTATATCCTTATATACTTAGAAATAAATGTAATAAATTTTAATTAAAATATCAATTTACTCATTTAGATATAAATGATATAATACAAAACGAAAGGCGTGAAACTCATGTTTGAAAGACTTGATGCGATTAGTAAAAAATATTTAGAATTAACAGAAGAACTATCTAAGCCAGATGTTCTAAGTGATTATAATAAGTTAAAAAAATTATCTAAAGAACAAAAAGACTTAGAAGAAACTCATTTAAAATATGAAGAATATAAAAAAGTACTTAGTAATATAGAAGAAGCTGAAATGCTAGTAGATGATCCAGAAATGGGCGAAATGGCCAAATTAGAAATCGAAGAAGCTACTATTAAAAAAGAAAAACTTTATCATGAATTAGAGATTCTTTTAATCCCTAAAGATGAAAATGATGATAAAGATATTATTATGGAAATAAGAGGAGCAGCTGGTGGCGATGAAGCCAATATCTTTGCTGGTGATTTATTTAGAATGTACTCTAGATATGCTGATAAACAAGGCTGGAAAATTGATGTTATAAATTCTGAGGCAGGAGCAGCTGGTGGATATTCTCAAATCGAGGCTAAAATTAAGGGTGAAAATGTTTACTCTAAATTAAAATATGAATCAGGTTCACATCGTGTTCAAAGAGTACCAGTAACTGAGTCAAATGGTCGTATTCAAACATCAACAGCAACAGTTTTAGTAATGCCTGAAGTAGAAGATGTTGATATAGAAATAAATCCTAATGATTTAAGAATTGATGTTTATTGTGCTACTGGTCATGGAGGACAAGGAGTAAATACAACCCCTTCAGCAGTTCGAATAACCCATCTCCCAACTAATACAGTTGTTACATGTCAAAATGAACGTAGCCAATTACAAAATAAAGCCCAAGCTATGGAGGTATTGAAAGCTCGCCTTTATCAAGCGGCCCAAGAAAAACAAGACGCTGAAGTAGGTAATGAAAGACGTAGCAAAATAGGAACAGGCGATCGTGCTGAAAAAATTAGAACTTATAATTATCCTCAAAATCGAGTAACAGATCATCGTATAGGATATACAACAAATAACTTAGATCGTGTAATGGATGGAGCTTTAGACGATATTATCGAGGCTCTAATTACCGAAGATCTACAAAGAAAATTAAAAGGAGAATAATCTCCTTTTTTTAGGAAGATGATAACATGACAGAACTAGAATATCTAAAAAAATATCTTCATCCAGAAGATGATTTAGAAACAGCTATAAAAAGATTAAATAATGGTGAACCAGTTCAATATATTATTGGTGATGTTGAGTTTTATGGAAATATAATAGATGTTAATCCTAATGTTTTAATTCCTCGTCCTGAAACTGAAGAATTAGTTGAAAAATGTGAAAAGATAATAAAAGAAAAATATTTAAATCAACCACTAAAAATTCTTGATATAGGTACTGGTAGCGGTTGCATAGCTATATCCCTAAAAAAAATATTTCCTTTTTCTGAAATAACAGCAATCGATATTAGTCAATTAGCCTTAGAAACAGCTAAAAAAAATGCTATAAAAAACAAAGTCGATATTAATTTTATTAAAAGTGATATCTTTTCATCTATTAAAGAAAAGTATGACATTATCATAAGTAATCCTCCATATATAAAAGAAGATGAACCTATAATGGATATAGTTAAAAATAATGAGCCACATATAGCTTTATATGCTCCAAATAATGGTTTATATTTCTATGAAACAATATTAAAAAATGCACATCAATATTTAAATAAAAAATCAATTATAGCTTTTGAAATTGGTGAATCACAAGGAAAAGATATTTATAATATTGCAAAAAACTATTTTCCTCAAGCATCTATCACTATCGAAAAAGATTTAAGAAAATTTGATCGCTTTATATTTATAATTAATGAATAAAAAAAATAAAAATCACCCATCATTAGAATAGGTGATTTTATAATGAAAAAAATAATATACATAGTGTTGATAATATTTTTATTATTATTTAGTATTTATTCTAAAAGTAACAATTTATTACCAAGTAATTCACTTAGATTTCGTATAATAGCAAATAGTAATAATAGCCTTGATCAAAAAACAAAACAATTAATAAAAAACGATTTAGAAAATAATTTATTTAAATTATTAGAAAAATCTACTTCCCCAGAAGAAACTAAAAAAATAATAAAAAATAATGAAGATGTCATAAAAAAGACCATCGAAGCATATAATGTACCATATACTATAAACTTTGGCTCTAATTACTTTCCCGAAAAAAAATATAAAGGTATAACATATAAAGAAGGTAATTATGATTCATTAGTCATATCTCTAGGTGAAGGTGAAGGAAATAACTGGTGGTGTGTAATGTATCCACCATTATGTTTATTAGATTCCAAAAGTGAAGAATCTGAAGAAGTAGAGTATAAATCCTTTTTTGCAGAAATTATTAATAAATTAACATCTTAAATGTAAAGAAAATAGATATCAAATTGACAAAATATATAGTTAATTATATATTAAAAATGAGAAAATGCATATATAAAGAAGTATGAGTGTGATAATATGAAAAAATTAATTATTAATGGGCAACACGAATTAACCGGAGAAATTAAAATAAGTGGAGCTAAAAATAGTGTTGTAGCTTTAATACCTGCTGCAATCTTATCAGATGATAATGTTACATTATATAATGTTCCAAATATATCAGATACTTTAGCATTAATCGATATTATAAAACTACTAAATGGAAAAGTAGAATATGAAAATGAAACTATGAAAATAGATACAAGTCAGATTGAAAATAAAGTAGTACCTGAAAATCTAAGTAAAAAATTACGTGCTTCCTATTATTTTATGGGTGCATTATTAGGTAAATTCCATTATGCTGAAATATATTTCCCTGGTGGATGTAATATTGGTTCAAGACCAATCGATTTTCATATCAATGGTTTTAAAAAACTAGGCGCTGAAGTAACAATTGAAGGTAATAAATATATATTTAAAGCTAATAAACTTAAAGGAGCAAGAATATATTTAGATTTTGCCTCAGTAGGAGCAACTATTAATATTATGCTAGCAGCAGTAAAAGCTGAAGGAACAACATATATATCTAACGCTGCTAAAGAACCAGAAATTGTTAATATAGCTTCATTATTAAATAATATGGGAGCTAAAATAAGTGGTGCAGGAACAAGTGAAATAAAAATAGAAGGAGTTAATCATCTTCATAGTGGAGTTATAGATGTAATTCCAGATCGCATAGAAGCTGGAACATATACCATTATTGGTGCATTATTAGGTAAAAATCTTAAAATATCTGGTATAATCGAAGAACACATCGACGCCTTATTAAGCAAACTTAAAGAAATGGGTGTTGATATGATTATTGATGATAATGATATTATTATTAATCATCCAAAAGAATATAAACCAATTAACGTTAAAACTCTAGTGTTCCCTGGTTTTGCTACTGATTTAGGACAACCTATGAGTGTTCTATTAACTCAAGCAGACGGAATGTCAATATTTGAAGAAACCATCTATGAAAATCGTATGGGACATATAAAATATCTCCAAAAAATGGGTGCCAATATCAGAGTTAATGACCGAACTGCTATTATTATAGGAAAAACTCCATTAAAAGGCGAAGAAGTCGTCGCTACCGACTTACGTGCTGGAGCAGCTATGGTAATTGCTGGTTTAATAGCTAAAGGAACAACAACAGTAAATGAAATAGATCATATTTTAAGAGGTTACGAAAATATAGTAGAAAAGTTACAAAACGTTGGAGCTGATATAAAAACAATAGAGGAATAACTTCCTCTTTTTTATATTAAATCTATATTATATGTATAACAATATTGCCAAATAATAGCAAAATTCTTAAAAAAGATAATTTTAATACTTGATTAGTTCAATTCTTATGATATAATACATAAGACGAAGAAAATTACTATGTCTTAAAATACTAGACATGGCGGAAGGAGAATAAAAATGAGAAAAAATATTCATCCAGAAATGAAAGATTGCAAAGTTACTTGTGCATGTGGAGCTACATTTACAACAAAATCAACTAAAGATGAAATTCATGTTGAAGTATGTAGTGAATGTCATCCATTCTATACAGGAAAACAAGGTAAAGCAAAGAAAACTGGTGCTGTTGAAAAATTCAACAAAAAATTCGGTTATGATCAAGAAAATGCTTAATAAGCATTTTTTTTGCTTTTATAAGCCTTTTTTAAAATTAAGAAAATTGTGATATACTATCAATAGGTGATATAAATGGGAAAAATAGGATATTTACTAAAAAGAATAAAAAGTATGGATTACAATAAAATGTTCACCACTATAAATGAAATAAAAGAGAAAACTAATAAAAATAAAATATCAATCTTTTTTGATATTATTTATTGTGGTATAAAATATCAAGCAGGTTATATGGATTACAAATTATATGAAATGTATAACTTAAATAAAAAACAAAGAGCAACTATTATTACAAGAGGGATTAATAATAGCATAGTCAAAAAATATAATAATCCAGCATTTACCAAATACTTTAGTGATAAAATATTATTTAATAAAAAGTTTAATAAATATTTGCTACGTGATTGGATGGAAGTAACAGGAACTGAAGAAAATTATGAAGAATTTAAAGAATTTTGTCATAAACATCAAGATATTCTTGTAAAGCCACTATCAGAAAGTTGTGGTAAAGGTGTTGAAATATTTAAAACTAACTCTAAAAATATCAAAAAAATTTATGATAATCTTTTGGAAACTAAAAGATATTTAGTTGAAGAAATAGCAGTTCAATGTGAAGAAATATCTAAATTACACCCATCGTCAATAAATACTATTCGAATTGTTACTTTAAATAGTGAAATTGTTGCTGCATTCTTACGAATTGGTAACAATAATAATGTGGTTGATAATTTCAACCATGATGGACTAGTTGCTCCAATTAATATTGAAACAGGAATTATCGATTATTTAGCTATTGATAAAAAAATGAATATATATGAAAGACATCCACTGACAAATGAACCAATTTTATGGTTTAAAATACCAAAATGGCCAAGAATAAAAAGATTTGTTATCCAAGCATCAAAGGAAATTCCTGAAGTTGGATACGTTGGCTGGGATGTTTGCCTTGGTATTAAAGATCCATTCTTAATTGAAGGTAATGAATTCCCTGGTCATGATTTATATCAACTACCACCTCATCGTACAGATGGAATAGGTTTATTACCAAGATTTAAAAAAGCAATGAATAAAAAAGGAGAAGAAGAATGAAAATAGCAATTGCTACTGATCATAACGGAGTTGATCAAAAAAAAGACATCATCAAAAAATTAAGTAACTATGAGATTCTAGATAAAAGTCCTCATAATAACGATACCGATGATTATCCAGATTATGCATTTAAAGTAGCTGAATCAATTAAAAATAAAGAGGCTGACTTTGGAATATTAATGTGTGGAACCGGTATAGGAATGAGTATTGCTGCTAACAAAGTAAAAGGCATACGTTGTGCTCATTGTTCTAGTGTAGAACAAGCTTATCTAGCAAGACTTCACAATGATGCAAACATAATCGCTCTAAGTTATAAACAAGATATTAACGAATTAATAGCTATGATTGAAAAATTTCTAACAACAGAAAAATCATTAGAAGAAAGACATTTACGTCGTGTAAAAAAAATCATTAATTACGAGGAAGGTACATATAATGAACTATAAAGCTATTATATATGTTATAAGCTTATTTATTAGTATCTTTGCTATTTCAGGAATTAATTTTGACGGTTTTATTAAGAAAAACAAAGCTCTAGAAGCTCGCGTTCTAGTTTTAATACTAAGTATTTCCTTAAGTTATTTATTAACTAATTTCATTACCGATTTTGTTGATTTAACAAGTATTATAAATTAAAAAAGGAATGAATATTTTGAATAAAAAATTAATTTATATAATATGTCTTTTACTTCCAATTACTATAATTAGTTTCTTTAAAAAAGAAACTAATTTTATTATGCCTAAAAAAGAAGAAATCGAAGAAACTAGATTAAATGTTAAAACATCAGAAGGTATAATTAATATAGAATTAGAAGAATATATAATTGGTGTAGTAGCTGGAGAAATGCCAGCACTATTTGAAAAAGAAGCCTTAAAAGCCCAAGCTATTGCTGCCAGAACATATGCTATAAATTATTTGAAAAATAATCCTAATATAAAATCTACTACTGACAATCAAGTATATCTAACAAATTCAGAAATGCACCAAAAATGGCAAGAAGATTATCCAAAATACTATAATAAAATTAAAGATTGTGTTCTAGAAACTAAAGGACTAATAATGTATTATGAAGACATGCCTATAAAAGCTTACTACTATGCTATGAGTAATGGCTATACAGAATCTTCTTTAAATGCTTTTAATGAAGAAACAGAATATCTTAATATTATTCCTTCTCCATTTGATGAAGATAATCAAGAAATATCTACAATTTCTAAAGAAACTTTTTGTCAAAAATTAAATATTAATTGTCAAAATATAAGTATCCAAAATATCAAAAAAAACGAATCTAATCGTATATCTACAATAGAGATAAACTCAAAGAAATTTACAGGCTTAGAAATAAGAGAACTACTTGGTCTTCGCTCTACAGATTTCACAATAATAATATTAAATAATAATATTGAAATAACTACTAAAGGTTATGGGCACGGAGTAGGAATGAGTCAATATGGTGCCAATAATATGGCTAAAGAGGGATACCATTATGATGAAATATTAAAATATTATTATCAAAATATTGAAATTGCCAGTATTTAGGTATATTTCTTTTTTTATTGTCCAAACTTATATTTAGAAAGGTTGGAAATAAATGACAAGAAAAAAATTAAAAGATTGGGTTATTCCTACATTAGGAATTATAGTATTAATAGGAGCATTAATTCTCTATTATCTTTTAGGTAGAGTATTTAATAATAATCTTGTACCTGAAGACACATATATTACTGATGCATTAATTGATAATACATTAGAAGTTCAACAAGAAATAACTACTAATAATATCAAGCCATATAATAGCAGCGATGTCAAAATAAATAAATATTTTTACTCTTATCAAGATGAAGAAAATAAACAACAAAACTCATTAATAAAATATGAAAATATTTATATGCCTAATACTGGAATACTATATTCATCATCAAAAGAATTTGATGTAATTTCTATATTAGATGGTAAAGTAACATCTATTAAAGAAGACAATATTTTAGGAAATATAATCGAAATAGAACATGATAATAATATTGTATCTATTTATCAAAGCGTAAAAGATATTAATATTAAAATAGGAGATCAAGTAAAAAAAGGAGATATTATTGCTAAAAGTGGTCCTAATAAATTAGAAATAGATCAAGAAAATTGCCTTCACTTTGAACTTTATAAAGATGGATCTTTAATTAATCCTGAAGAATATTTTAATAATAAATGAAAAGAAAACAAATAGTTATAGATATAACTAGTAATGGAATTAATCTTATTCACAATAATAAAATAAAAAAATATTCATTAACTGCTGTTGATAATTTTAAAATTATCAACAGTTCCACTTTTATTAAAGAATTTTCTGATATAATAACTAAAGAAAAAATAAACTCAAATATTTTAACAGATAACATTGAAATAATTATAGATAATACATATTCAAAAATGTATTTAAGTAACTTAGAAAATATATTTAAAGAATTATCTTTTAATAAAATAAAAGTAATAAACATAAATAATCTTATAAATTTTAGCTTAGATAAAATATATATTAATATTTCTCAAAAAAATATAAAAATATATTATCAACATAATGTCTATTTTATTCCGATATATTTTAACAATTATATAGATATATTACTTTTATACTTAGAAAAAATAATCATCAAAAAACAAATAAAATCCTTAATATTATTTGGTAATTTAAAAAACTTATCTAATATAGCAACAAATATTGAAAAAAAGACAAATATAAAAACATATCTATACTCATCTCCGGATAAAATACCAATAAGACTATTATTAAATAATATAGCAAAAAAATAATATTATGGTATAATATAAGTACGGAGGATGATGGATATGAAATTAAATGTTCGTGGCGAAAAAGTTACAATAACTCAAGCAATGAAATCTTACATTACAGAAAAATTATCAAAATTGGATAAATATTTCGAAAATCCAGAAGAGATAAATGCTAATGTTCTTGTAAGAATCAAAGGTTTAGAACAAATTATTGAAGTTACTGCATTAACAAAGAGATTTACGCTTAGAGCTGAAGAATCTAATGAAGACTTTTATGCAGCAGTAGACTTAGTAGTTGCTAAACTAGAAAGACAGATGAGGAAAAATAAAGATCGATTAAACAGAAAATATAAAAACATAGAGTCAGTAGATTTTAATTTCGATTATGAACAAGAAGAAACAGAAGAAGAAAATGCAAGTACTATCGTCAAAAGAAAAAATATTTCAATGAAACCGATGGATGAAGAAGAAGCAATGTTACAAATCGAACTATTAAATCATGATTTCTTCGTATTTAAAAATATTGATGAAGAATGCGTATCAGTTCTTTATAAAAGAAAAGATGGCAATTACGGAATAATTAATATGAAATAGGACTTATGTCCTTTTTCTTATGGCTTAAAATAAGCCTTCTAAACAGATTTTTATTGAATTTATCACTAAAATAACTTACAATAATAAATACACAACGACAATAAAATAAAAAAGTTTAATACTTTATTTATTTTTGTTATAATAAAACGTGGAGGAATGCACAATGGGATTTTTTAGAAAATTAATAGACTCAGAATATAAAGAATTAAAAAGGTTTGAAAAAATAGCTCATCAAATTGATGATCTAAGTGAAGAAATGGCATCTTTAACTGACGAAGAGTTAAAAGCTAAAACTGCTGAATTTAAAGAAGCATTAGAAACAGGAACAGATTTAGAAGAGTTAGTAGTTCCTGCCTTTGCTGTTGTTCGTGAAGCTGCATATCGTGTTATAGGAGAAAAACCTTACTTTGTTCAAATATTAGGTGGCTTAGCAATTCATTATGGTAATATTGCTGAAATGAAAACAGGTGAAGGAAAAACTTTAACTGAAACTATGCCAACTTATTTAAATGCTTTAACAGGTAAAGGTGTTCATATTGTTACAGTTAATGAATTCCTAGCTAAACGTGACTCTGAATGGATGGGAAATATATTTAGATTCTTAGGTCTAACAGTAGGTCTTAATATGCGAGAAATGTCTCCAGAACAAAAAAGAGCAGCCTATAATTGTGACGTTCTATATTCAACTAACAATGAAATTGGTTTCGATTATTTAAGAGATAATATGGTTGTAAGAGCAAAAGATCGTGTTCAAAGACCACTAAACTTTTGTATAGTCGATGAAGTTGACTCAATCCTAATAGACGAAGCAAGAACACCACTTATCATATCTGGTGGAAAATTTGATTCCAAAGACTTATACACTTCAACTGATAGAGCAGTAAAAAAACTACAAGAAGAAGATTATACTATTGATGAAAAAACAAAAAGCGTTTCACTTACAGATTCTGGAGTAGAAAAAATCGAAAAAACATTTCATTTAAAAAACTTATATGATTTAGAAAATGCAGTTCTAGTTCATCATTTAAATCAAGCATTAAAAGCAAACTACGGTTTTAAAGTGGATGTCGATTACGTAGTTGAAGATGGTTCAATTATCATTGTCGATCAATTTACTGGTCGTCTAATGCATGGAAGACAATTTAGTGATGGTCTTCATCAAGCAATTGAAGCAAAAGAAAATGTTAAAATTAATGAAGAAACTAAAACTATGGCGACAATTACATTCCAAAATTTATTTAGAATGTATAACAAACTATCAGGTATGACAGGAACTGCTAAAACTGAAGAAGAAGAATTTAGAGATATCTACAACATGTACGTTATTCAAATACCAACTAACAAACCAGTTATTAGAGAAGATTTACCAGATTTAGTCTATGCTACTGAAAAAGGAAAATTTGCGGCTATTGTTAAAAAAATAAAAGAAATCCATGAAACTGGACAACCAATATTAGTAGGAACAATTTCCGTTGAAAATAATGAAAAGCTAAGTAGTATGTTAAAAAAAGAAGGGTTAAAACATGAAGTTTTAAATGCTAAAAATCATGAAAGAGAAGCCGAAATAATTGCTAAAGCTGGTGAAAAAGGAGCAATCACCATCGCTACTAACATGGCTGGTCGTGGAACAGATATTAAACTTGGTGAAGGTGTTAAAGAATTAGGAGGTTTATGTGTAATAGGTACAGAAAGACATGAATCTCGTCGTATCGATAACCAATTACGTGGACGTTCAGGACGTCAAGGAGATCCTGGTATGTCACAATTCTTTGTATCATTTGATGATGATTTAATGCGTCGCTTTGGTACTGATAAAATTAAACAAATGTTAATTAGTGTTGGTTTCTCTGATGATCAAGCTATTCGTTCTAAAACATTCACTAGAAGTATAGAAACAGCACAGAAAAAAGTTGAAGGAAATAACTATGACATGCGTAAATCATTACTTGATTATGATAATGTAATGAATGAACAAAGAGAAATAATATATTCTCGTCGTAATGAGATACTAGACCAAGAATCAATTTCAGAAAGAACTCAAGCAACTTTTGATAGTAATATAGCTAATCTAGTTGATAGTCATATAGAACCAGAAGGATATTTAACAAAAGATGATAAATCAGAAATAATCGAATATTTAAATACCAATCTAATTAAAACAACTAAGTTAAAAGAATCAGAAATTGAAGATATGAAAGATGAATCAGAAATTAAAGAATATTTAACTGCTAAAGTTAAAGAAGATTATCAAGAAAAGACTAAAAATGTACCAAAAGAAATTATAAATGAATTTGAAAAAGCTATCGCTCTAAGAGTTATAGATGAAGCATGGGTTGATCACATCGGAGCAATGGAACATTTAAGAGAAGGTATTGGTCTTCGTGGTTATGGTCAAACTAACCCTCTACAGGCTTATACAATGGAAGGTTATGAATTGTTCGACGAATTAATGAGTAGTATTGAATCAAGAATATCTATCTTCTTATTAAAAGCTGAAGTAAGACAAAATACTGAAAGAAAAGAACAAAGAAATAATAAAATAGTTCATGATACACATTTAAAAACAAAAGGAACACCTATTAAAAATGATAAAAAAATAGGTCGTAACGATCCTTGTCCATGTGGCTCTGGTAA
Organism: uncultured Bacilli bacterium; assembly: GCA_944332265.1. GTDB lineage: Bacteria > Bacillota_I > Bacilli_A > RF39 > UBA660 > Coprovivens. The sequence goes on along the minus strand of CALVJQ010000018.1, from coordinate 81 downwards.
GAAATATAAGAACTGTTGTGGTAAAACCGCTTAAAGCAACTTTAAAAGTGTCATATTTTTATATCGACACTTTTTTTGTTG
>CALVJQ010000017.1 GCA_944332265.1 uncultured Bacilli bacterium | reverse complement strand
AAATCTAGGACTTACAATCCATTTTATATTACTCATACTCTTTATCCTTTCTAATAACTTTCATCAATATTATTACACATAATAAAGTTAAGACAACTATAATACAACAATTGATTAATACTGAAGTTATTCTAAATATAAATATAGGAACAGAACCTAAAAACAAACCTAATGTTGTCATTCCAAAAGCTAAACCAGGAGCTTGCTTAAATACCGAAACTAATAATGCTAATGTAATAGACATCGTCATACTAAAAAATAATACTCCGATTAATGAAACAAACATTAAATTATCTCCTAGTAACAAGAAAGGTAAAGATAATAAACAACTACCTATTCCTACTTTTTTTAAACCATAGATATCGGATAAAATCCCTCCTAAAGCTTTACCCAAGCCCATTGCTACATACAATATTACGGTTTGCAAAACAGTCTTATTCCATGATGTAGGTAAACCATATCCCATATATCCTCTAACTGCTACAAAGAAAACTAAAGCCATAACTATTATCAATTGATTACTATTCTCTTTAACATAGTCAAATTTTTCACAATTATTATTTTTCTCATTTATATAACTATCAGCTAAAAGAATAAAAGGTATAGTTGATAAAGCCAAAATAACTAATATCCAAAAACTAACTACCGTAGTACCTAATAATTTACCTGTAACAACTCCAAAAGAACCTCCAGCTACAAATATGGCACTTGGCGCTAATTTACCCGCTGATACTCTTAATGTAATTTCGGCACCTTGAACATGTAAAAAAGCATTCCCCAATGCAATAAATAATATCGCTATATAAGGATTAACTAAATCTAAACCAAAACATATAAATCCAAACAATAATAAAAACAATCCCCATAATCCACAATTAAACTTTTTAAATCTATCATAAATATAACCAATTATGCCTTGAGGAACAAATGCTATTACATCATAAAATAATGGAGCTAACCATAAAAAAGGACTATCACCTATTAATCTAGCTAATACAAAAAAGCACAATACTTCTACAACAAAATGAACATAAAAATATAAAAGTCCACACTCTAAATCTTCCCCTACTTTAAATTTCTTCATTCTACTTACCTCACCACACTCTACTTTCATTCAAATTATAACATACATGTAATAAATTAAATACAAGTTTCTCTATATAACATGATATAATACAAAACAAGAAAAGAGGTAAAACATGCTAATAAAATCAACTGCAATTCAAAGATTACTACGTGAAAATCCTATGTTAAAAGAAAGAAGATTCGGTCTACCATATGTAGGAGCAAGATTAGACAAAGAAGAGTTTAATCCAACTGTTCAAAAAATTGCTGATGCTATCGACTTTTACGGTTATCAAGTAAGAGATAATAACATAGTAAATCATCCTGACATCAATTTAGGTGATGGAAATCCTATGAAGTCGCTTCCATTCCCACCAGCAATTGAAGAAATGAAAAAATCTTTAGATGAAGGAAACATGTATCAATATCCTTATACTGAAGGAGACGACAAAATAAGAAAAGAACTCCTAAAATATATTGAACAAGAAGGTTTTATAAATACCGAACCATACGAATATGATGATATAGACGATAAAGGTCTATCAATCCATAATATAACCTTTCTTCCTTCTACATCAATAACCTTCAATATTATTGTAAATATTATTTCTAAACCAGGAGATGTTATCTTAGTTCCAGGTCCAAGTTATGGTTTATTTACAATTAGAGCTGAAAGAGCTGGAGCTGAAGTCGAAATAATTCCTTTAGAAAAAGAAGATAATTACTTAATAAATCCTGATAAATTAGCCAATACAATTGATGAAATAAATAATAGTTTACAACGTGTATATAATCGTCGTCATGGTTATGTTCCAAGAGTCGTTGCCTTTTTAAACGCTAATCCCAACAATCCTACCGGTAAAGTAATGGGTGAAAAACAAACCGAATTATTAACTAAAATAAGTCAAGTTTGCTTAGAAAGAGGAGTTTTTGTAATAGACGATATGGTATATCGTGATATAACATATGATGAAAATAATATTGCAAAGCCTATCGCTACGATTCCAGGAATGTTTAGAAATACAATAACTTTATTTGGTTTATCTAAAAGCTATGGAATGGCCTCTTTAAGAGCGGGTTTCCTAATTGCTGATGAAATAATTATTCGCGAAGTGATAAATCGTATTTTTCAAGAAATGGATTCATCTCCTGATATCGTAGGACGTGCTCTAATGGGAGCATTTAATTCAAGCCCTAAAAGAAATGAAGCCTATCAATTATATTTTCAAGACCTTCGAAAAAAATATCAACAAAAATTTAATATTTTAAAAGCTTTCACAAGTGGCATCAATTCCATAACTAACGAAAAGGAAAAAATAAAAACTCTTAAAACAATCGAAAAATATATAAAAAATAAAGAAAAATTAAACATCCTATTAAAAGGCTTACCTTATACTAAATTTCCCGAAAATTTAGAACCAGAATCAGGATTCTTTGCAATTCTAGATTTTACAGAATTAAAAGGCAAAAACTATAAAGGAAAACCAATAAAAACTGAAAAAGACCTATTAGAATTCTTTTATCATTCAAACCGCATTCGTTTTTTAATCGGTCAATCCATTTCATGGCCATATCAAGAAGAATTAGTTGGAAGAGTAACTTTTGCCCACGAAGATAAAGAATTAATAAATGCCTTAACTCTTATGAACGAATCTCTCCAAGAAATTGTTAATGAAAATTCCTATGAAATTAGACTTAATCGTCTAGAAGATCAAGAACAAATGGCTAAAATTAAAGTAAATAGTTGGCAAAAAACTTATAAAAATATAATAGATGAACAATACTTAAATTCTCTAAATATAGAAGAACAAACTACTAAATATATTGCAAGTTTTGATGACTATAAAAATTGTGTTCTAGTCGCTATAAATAAAGAAAATAATCAAGTAATTGGTTATAGCTGTTTTGATTCAAACGAAAAAGAAGAATATAATGCAGATTGTGAAATTGTAAGTTTATACATTGATCCAAATTTCACAAATAAAGGAATCGGAACATCCTTATTTAGAGAAACAATAAAATACTTAAAAGGATATAATAAAAGAAATATGCTTATTTGGTGCTTAAAAGAAAATAAAAATGCTTTAGAATTTTATAAAAAACTAGGCGGAATAAAAACCTTAGAAAAGCTTGCTAAAATAGGCAATAAAGTATATCCAGAATATGGTATAATCTTTGATATTAATAAATTTAACCAATAAAAAAGTACTCATTTAAGTACTTTTTTATTTCTTTTCTAATTCATTTAAAACGATTTTAAATTTTTCATTATTTTGTAAATTAGATGAAGCATCTTTATGTCCTTTACCGCCGAAATAAACAGCAACTTTTGACGCGTCTTTATTTTTTACTAATCTATAAGAAACTGTATCCATATCATCGAAAATCATCCCAACCAAATCAACATCATGTTTATTATTTTCTTTGACTAATTCATTAATATCATTTCGGTACTTATAGGGGCACCTAATAAATCCTATCCTATATACTTCGCCATTAACATCTAAAGAATAAGGTTTCATATTTTCTAAGATGTCTTTAATATCATTATTAAATTTCTTATTGTATTCATCTATAACTTTCTGTTCTTGCTTATCAAATACTACTCCATTATTATTCTTAACTATTAATAACATAACATCTAAATACTTTTCATAACCTAATTCACCAAATAAAACATATAAATCTCTTGCTAAAGGATTATTATACTTAGTCTTCCATTCCCATGTATCATGTTGTCTAGTTAACTCGACAAATTCATCTAAAGTTTTAGTTCTTTTTATATAATTATTTTCTAATAAGTAATCATAAAATAAACTTGTACCACACGTTTTACCCTTATCATTTTCCACAATTATATTTACATAATTATACTTGTCATTACCTTCTTCTATTTCCGTTATATGGTGATCAAAAACTAATATTTTATTTCTTAACTGGTTATCTTTATCAATAATACCTAATAATGGCTCTTTTATACACAAGTCATTAATAAAAACAAAATCATAATCATATAACTTTCCTTCTTTATAATAACTACTAACCTTATCTGTAACTTCAAAAGTCTTACATAAAACATAATCTAAAGAAGAAAAAGCCATTTTTCCTAAAATAACACTTCCCATTCCATCTATATCCTGAATATGACTAAACAATAAAACTTTCATATAATCACTCCTAAAATTATTTTAACAAAAAAATATTTCATATAATATACGAAATATTTATTGACCATTCATTATATTAACAATTGTATTTAAAAAGCCACTAAAATCACTCATTGCTTGATGACTTTCTTTAACTTTATTAGTAAAAGAAGAAAAAGAATCTGTATAAGAATCAGCATAAGATCCTTGAAAACTAGAATTTAAACTCTTAATAGCTGCTTCTATTTCTTCAATAGATGCTACACAATCATTATTAATTTTTTCCATTTGGCTTTTCCAATCTTCCATCGCTGTACTATCTACATATACTTGTGCCATTATATCACCTCACATTATTTAGGATTAGCAAATACTACACCGCCACCCATTTTTTGATTAAATTCATCTAAAGTAGCTGTCCATGTTCCCCAATCACTTTGAGCAGTATCCCAGCCATTATTATGTCCATCATAGTTACCATCTTGAATAGTTAGAACATCACCATCTACATCAATAATAATACCAACATGATTTCTATTAATACCATTTGTTGAAAAAACTGCACCAGGTACAGGAGTACTAGATTTATAAAACTTATCACCATGTTGATTCAATAATTGATCTACACATTCATATCCGTTTCCTAAAAATCCAGGACTATAACCATACATTTCATAAAATCTACCCCAAGCAAACCATGTACATTGCCCCATATAATTAGCAGCATAAGGATTTTCAGAAATCCATGCAGCAGTATTAGAAAAATTAGGTTCCTTAGAAAAATCTCCAGCTCCAGATGATACAACAGTATTAGTTAAATCAAAAGAAGTTCCAAAAGTAGCTGAAATTGAATTAATATTACTAATAGCATCAGTAGTTGAAACTAATGCCGTTGCTGAAATCACACTAATACTAGAAGAATAACTATCACTAATTCCACTTAACAAACTATTAATTTTTTCTTCTAAACTACTCATAGTTGTATTAGCAGTTTCCATTAATTCAGAATAATACTCATAATTTTCTTGATAATTATCAGCTTCTGAATTCAATTTATTTCTATTATTTAAAGCACTTTCATAATTACTTTTAGCTTCATCGTATTGATCAATTAAAGTTAAAGCAGAAGATAAACTACTTAATTGACTTATTTGACTATTATAAGCAGTTATAACTTTCTCAATATTATTTATTTGTTTAGTAGCAGCTGTACCTTCCCAAACAGATGTTAAATCAACACTTTCTAAATTAGATATATTACCTTCTAAATCCTTAGATCCACTATCTATCTTAGATGCATAACTAGAATAAGCCATCTTATCCCTCCTTTAACTATGAAAACTTACTTTCATTATCATTTATATTTTCAGACTTTGTTTTTAAAGCAGTTATATAATTCTCAATACCTGAAGAAAAATTTTTATAAGACTCTAAATATGCTTTAGCTGAAGCAATAAAAGAAGTTTTTAATTTTTCATCCTTCCATGCAGAAGAACCTTCCATATTTGAAACAAGACTTTCTAAACTAGAAATACTATTTTTATAATCTTCTAAAGAAGAATTAATATCACTTATAGTAGAACTAACTCCACCATCATCAAATAAAAACTGACTTGCCATTTTAATTCCTCCTATTCATTATCCTGTTCCATTTCTTCTGAATCTACATCACTTTCAGTTGTTTCATTATCTAACTTCGCTGCATCTGTCTGAATTAAATCAAAATAATTACCTTTATTAACAATCTTAGTTATATTTTTATTAAACTCTGGATGAATTCCATTAACTGTTTTATTAGTTCCATACCATGATGCTTTATCAACAACGAATTCCACAACACAATGTCCATTATCATGTCCCCACTCATTACATCCCGCATCATTTTGATTTTTTATATCTCCTATTATACATTTTATAACTGTTCCATCTTCTTGATAAACATCTATGTAATCTCCTACTTTACCAAAAGTAGTTGTTGTAGCTACAACATAACGATCACCAATTTTAGCAAAACCATCTTCATCAAAATTCATTCCTGCTACTTCACGTAATTTATATTGTGTAGAAGTAGTCGCCGTAATACATTGCCATCCCATATATGAATGAACATTTCCTAATCCAGGTGGTAAATTAATCGTTGTTCCTTCTAATTCAACAATATATTTTTCTATTCCTTCATAATTATAATCTTGCCCAGGAATAGCTTGAGAAGTATCTACACTTCCCCAATTATTAGAAATAGATGGAGAAGAAGATGAAGAATAAATTGTTGTTCCACTAGGTCCAGAACTATATGAATAAGAATATGTCCCTGATGATGTCCCTCCAGAATAAGTTCCATAATTAGATGAAGATAATGAAGACCAACTATTATTACTATTACTAGAAATACCACTCGTATCAATAGATTTCGTTGCACTAGAAAAACTAATATCAGTTATATTTTCACCATCTATTTCAATTAAACTATCTATATAAGTCTTAATATTGCTTGATAAATTTTTTAAATCAGTATTCAATGCTTGCAAACTACTAGAAATAGTCGAAGCAGCTGTTGTAACATTTCCAAATTTATCATGTGATGGTATGGATGATAATGTATCACACAATGAAGAACTATTACTACTAATTGTTGAAACATAATTAGCAATATTACTCGCACTACTACTTAAGCCATCTTTATTAACTTTTACAATACCACTCATACAGTCACCCTCTATTTAATCATTATTATACCATAAACATTTTTTATTTTACACAAAAGTCTATCCAATTTGCTATAATTAACACAGGTGATATCATGACAGATGAAACTTTAAGTACTTTAATAACAAATATAAACTTAATTAATTCTACCCAACAATACACTTATATCAACACCTGTCTAGACATATTAAATATTAGATTCACATCATTTGACGAACTAAATATTGAAAATCACTATAATGACCGTGAACAGTATATCTTAAAAATAATTAAAACTACCGAAAAACTTCTAACTGAACAACAAAAAGAAATATTTTATTCTTCTATAAAAGAATACTATATCTTTTTTACTTCAAACAATAAACAAAAAATAGAAATACTAAATAATTACATTAATCAAAATAGAATATTCAATAATTATGGTAATGTTAGTTATGAAATAATAACCCTTTTAACCAAAATAAACAATGATGACTTTTTAACTGATTTTTTGACAAAATACAATGAACAAATATCAAGTGATTATAAAGCTGAATTAATAAGTATTATAAATAACGATACTTTAAAACTAAATTATCTTAATGAATTTATTCAAGAGCCTGAAAATCTTGCTATAATCATAAAAAGTATAAATGATGATCAAATAAAATTAACTGTCTATAATAAATATCAAGACGTTATAAAAGAAGATCTAAAATATATAAATCTTCTTAGTACTTTAAAAAGCGACACTTTAAAAATTGATTATATTTTAAATTCTATAAATCACAAAAATAATAGATCTTATGAAAGATTAATATTAAACCTAAATAAGGAAGAATCAATTTATAAAATATGGTCTCAAGTATCTCTAAAATACAAAATAATCCTATTATATAAAATTAATAATACAAAAACTAAAATAGAATATTTTATAAAACTGAACCAAGAAATTAAAGAAGATCTTTTTAGTAATACAGATATAGAACGTATTACCGATATTTTAATTGATTTACCACTAGATATCCAAAAACAAATAATATATAACTGTCCTAACATAAAATTTAAATACACTACATTAATAAGAAATATAAAAGACGAAGAATTAATAATTCATATTTTAAAAACTAATGGTACCCCAAGAATATCTAAAATAATACGAACTGAAATGCTTTTATCATCTGAAACAATATTAAAAAATATTGCATTATTCTTAGATCAAGAAGAAGTCAAAAACAAAGAAGAAATAATTCCTTTAATTTCTTATTTATATCAAACAAATAATGATATCGTCTATACTATTTTATGGCCAATTTTAACCCCTAAATATATTAATACACTAGGTCTTGATAAAATTAATGTTTTAGCATCCTTTAGAGAGTTAGAAAATACTATTTTAAAATTTGATGATAATCAATACCAAGCATTTTACTTATGTTTAAATAACTATATAAAAGAAAATCCTAATACAGATTGGAATTTTGTTGCCTATCAACTAATAAAAGAATTACATTTTTCTAAAGTAGATAATAAAGACATAACACATTTCATAACTGATTTTAATGTCATAAATATTAACACTTTAACTAAAATATTAATTCATGGTGATCAATACGATATTAAATCATTAGATGATATTATAAATTACGAAAATTATTTAAGAAAAAAGAATGATAAAGACATAAAGAGTCATAATTTAAATGTTAAAAGAAATGCTATTTTTATTAAAGCTTTTGGTCTAAGTGATTATCAAAATTTATTACGTGGTTTTAGAGATCAATTAATAAATGGAATGCAAAGAATATATAATTTATATAGCAAAGATATAGAGTTAATTGAAAGTAACGAATTAAAAGAATTATTTAAATTCGTCAAAAGTGTTATAGAAAATGATAATGAAATAGAACTAGAAGAAATATATAATTCTCTAAAAGAAGGATATATAGATAGTTATAAATTAGAAGCCCAATTAAAAAATGAATTATTAAAATTATATAATAAAGAGTTATTACAGTTAAACAATTTAACTATAAATCAGGATGGATTATATGAAGCAGGCACAGACTTTAGTATCATTGCTACCTCCATAGGTGCATATGTAAAAAATAGTCCAGAAAATTATCATACTGATTGGAATCGTCCGTCTCTTGCTAGCCAACACTTTTGTACTAATTTTATTCGTAACGATATGTTAGGAACTGCTCCAATTCCACATTTAATGTATGGTTTTACTCATATGGAACCATATTCCTTAATATTATCTGGGGCTACAGATATCTATTCATCAGGAGCAAGTTTCATCTCTAAAGCTTTTCAAGATGAAATATATTATGCTCCTGATACTCAAATTAATCAAACAGCTTATAATCAAAAACACAAATATAACGAAATGGACTTTAAAAGATTTCAAAATGGAAAACGTAAACTACCAGATTATATTTTAGTATTTCGCCAAAATGGTGCTATTTCTAATTTAGATGAAGCCAAAAAAGCCTCAATACAATGGAATAATCTTCCTATAGTAGTTATCGATATAGATTTATGTTTAAAAGAAGAAAAAAATAGATTATTAGCCTTAATAAATCAATTTTATCAAGTACCTAATATAACTCTATACAACAAAATAAAAACTAAAATACTAAACAATCGTATAACTGAACCAACATTTGCTGAAAATATTAATTTGAATGAATTAAAAGAAATGATTAATTCAGATTCTATTTCAAATTCTCTTCCAATAAAAAAATAAATACGTTTTGTATTTATTTTTTTATTCCTCTATTCAAGCTATTAATATAATTTAAATGTTTATTATAATGAAATTGATTTTTATATATTACACCTGTATCTTCATCTACAATAGCTCCAACTTCTTCTAAATATTCATCGTCGCTCTTAGTAACTTTAGTAGGATCAAATACAATTATTGTAGGACTTTCTATCGCTTTACCCCAATTATCAATAGAAAAATTAGCGAGTTGCTCTTCTAATGGCGTATAATCTGGATTATCAATTTCTTTACGACAACCACATTTCATATAAATTTCCTTCATCGTACTAGTAGCATGTTTACTTGGTACATCTTGCATAACAAATCTATTAGCCATATTAATTAATTCTTCTTGAGCTTTTCTTCCTTTTCCTTTTACTAAAATACTTAAACATCCTGGATGATAAGGAAAACACACATATTCTTCTTTAATTTGTTCTAATATAGCTTTATTTTCTTCAGATAAGCAGTCTATTTCTAATTCTATCCAAGAATCATTATCTATACCATCACTACACATAAATGTATAGATATTTTTATCCCATAATATTTGACAAGCTGGTACACACTCTTCAATTATCCAACGACGTGGATTTTCTTCAACAACCTGTTGACTAACACGAGGAGCACCTTCATACCCTTTATTATTAGCTAGCTTACGTCCAGTTACTACTGCTGCTGTTTCTGTCAACCTTTCTTTTAAATAATTATAAAAAACAGATACTCTAATTTTAACATTATCTACTTTATTAGGCCTTCTACCTTTATAAGCTTCAAACATTAATTTTTGCATTTCATATCTTTCATCTAACATAACCAATACCCCCATCTAATTTAATTATAGCAACAATAAAAAAAATAGGCAAATTTACCTATTAAAACTAATCACCAAATATATCAAATATCTCTCCTAGAAAAGATTCTTTTCTCTTCTTCTTAGAGTTATATTTCTCATTTTCGTTTGTTTTATTTTGTGAATCATTATTTGATTGTACAAAGTTATCTTCTTTTTCAATTATTTTTTCTAATTCCCCACGATCAAGCCATATTCCTCGACATTCTGGACAATAATCGATTTCAACTCCTCTTTTTTCAGACATTAATAAAGTTACATCTTTGCAAACTGGACATTTCATAATATCCCTCCTTTGCTAAATTATATCAAATTAATCATAAATAAAAAAGAAAATTATATAATCTAATTTTCTTCTTCAATCTCAGTAAAAGGCGTATTAACACCATCTCTTAATCGATAATCACATTCTTCTTCTGTTTCAGGCTTTAAATGTAACGCATCAACCATAATTAAATAAGCACCATTAAACCATTCCCTTATTTCTTTATCTGGATGTTTAAAGCCAATAATTTCACAAGCATGACACGCATGCATATAATAGTGAATTGGATATTTATCACTATCCTCAGCTAACTTTCTTACCTCTTCTAAAGTCATTGTATCACGCATAAAAGTTGTATCTTTTGCTGCTGCATTATATAAAATAGCACTTCTAAGTTGACGAGTTAATTTCTTAGATAAATCATATTTTGACTGACCATCACATCCTCTTAATGAAGACAAAACTACTGTTTGTTGTTTCCAAGAAATATTATCATTACTTAACCATTCTTTAACTACAGATTTCAACCAAATCACCTCTTAAAAATTATTTAAAACCTAGTATAACATATATTTATAAAAATAAACAAAAAAACTAGGTTAAACCTAGTTAATAAACAATGGCAGGGGTAGCAGGAGTCGAACCCACAAAGAAATTATTAAATCACATCCCTAAAAAATCTAACAAATCCAAGTAAAGATACTTATAACAAATACATAATTAATGAATTTAATAAATTCAACAACATGAGATTTATATATTATGTGATATTAATATATTTAACTCCCAAAAATATTAAGATTTTTAAAAAAATTTTTTGAAATTATAAAAATTTAGAAATAATTGCTATGGCAATAGCTTTTGATATTAATTTTTTATTACAGTCTTTTGCTAATAATTAAAAATTAAAAGTATTTTTTTTATCATTTTCAATAACAACGTTTTTACTTCTCTTACCTTTATCGAATAGAAATATCTTCATAATTATTTTTAGAAAATCTTTGATTTATCAAAGAAAAAATACAAATTAAAGTAACTACTTGTATGATATAATATAAGAAAATGTATTTTATTTTGATGAGGTAAATGATGAAAGAAAATAATTTTGGAAAAACAATATCTCAAGCTAGAAAGCAAAAAGAATTAAGTCAAGAATCGTTAGCAAAAGTACTTCATGTAAGTAGACAATCAATAAGTAATTGGGAAAATAATATTAATATTCCTGACTTATTAACATTAGAAAAATTATGTAAAACATTAAATTTAAATTTTTCTGAACTAAGTACTAAATTAGGATTCTACCCTCATAATAAAAAGACATATATTAAAATTATGACTTTATTAATAATAAGTATGTTGTTAATTACTTTTTTTCTTTTTTTCCTAATTAAATATAAAAATAAATTTGAAGTTTATAGTATTAGTATAGATAACAACAATATTGTTTTAACAAATGGAATATTTATTAAATCAAATGTTAATTATTATTTTCAACTCGGAAATATTGAATTTATTGATAATGATAATCCAAGCAATTATAAAGTTGTGATTTATATAAAAAATGAAAATGGTGTAAGATTATTACTTGAAAAAGTTTATAGTGATAGTATAATTTTAAATGAAAAATACGGTTATAGTGAATATTTTGATAATGAATTTGATATTAATGACGTTTATATGGATTTAATACAAATAGATAACAAAAAAAAAGTTCTTACTTATAAACTGAATTTTATACAAATATTTAAAAATGATAGGTTATTTTATTTTAAAAATGATAAAATAAATAATCAAAATGAAAAAGAATATTTTTTTAATATTAAAATTGATGAAGAATTGTTATTAAATAATAATTATATTTTTAATAATTATGATTATATAAAAGAAGTAAAAGACGGAACTTTTCAATATAATCTAAAAACAAATAAATTGTTTTTTTATAATGATAATACCAATTTATCTTATGATTTTAAAAATGGTGATGTTTCATGCCAAGTAGTAGATTTAGAAACAGAAAAAATGATTTTAGATTTTAATTTTAATAATGATAAAATAATTTGTTATTCACAAGACTGTAAAAATTATGAGGTGTATCTAAATATAATAAAAGAAGAAGTGCAATCTTTGATTAATAATGATGATGATAAATAATAATAGCAAAATGCAAGTGAAATTTGCTATTATTATTTTTTTTATTGTGTTATTTTTGAGTTAGGTGATATTAATGTTTTTTAAAAGTTTATTTTTTCTATTAGTTTTTTTTGCTTCAGGATTAGTGGAGTGTGATGCTTTAACAAATAAGAAATATTACAGAACAGTTTTGGAAAATGGTAATTATATTAGCACTGAAATTAGTAAAGAAGATTATGATTCAGTTCAAATAGTAAATCTTAACAGTTTATCAGTGGAAACTGAATATAAGATGATGTCAGTTACAATTTTAGGTAATAAAGTAAATTTATCAGTTTCATGGAAAAAAACTCCTAATTATAAATCATATGATGTTATTGCTTTAATGAGTGAAGATGTGACATTTTCTGCAAACAGTATTTTTGGTGAACAAAAAGCAATAGTAAATGGTTCATCTGAGTTAGTTCGTTATAATATGTCTACTCAAAATGTAAAAATATTTAATAACGGAATTGGAATATCAATGAATTTAATAAATAATGCTCAAACTTATGATTTAACATTAAGAATAACTTACTATGGATCAGGAAAAATATGGGGGAATTATAGACATGCCCAAGCAAATATAAGTTTTTCACAAGCTCAAAATTATTATTTAAATAATGGCAATATAATATTTAATAATTCTTCAATCAATAATAAATATGATAACATTAATCCGGTTTGGGTTATTGTTTAATTATTAAAAAGCAATTGTGCGCGAATTGTAAGAAAGGTCAGGTGATAATTAAAATTTAAATTATATAACTTTTGAATAAAAATATGAAATTATTTATTAGGAGGAATAATGAAAAAAATAATTATTGTTTTATTTATATCAGTTATGTTTTCCCCATTAATTATTTCAGCAAAGGAAAACGAGACTTTTATAAATAAATTTAATGTTGAAATAACTACTGAAGATTACACAATATTAAAAAATCTTGGATATCCTGATGAAAGTATAAATAATATTACACAAACTTATTTTGATTATATAATGGAAAATAGGTATACTTTGGTAATACATTCTATTAAGAGGGATAATCAAATAATTCCGTTTTCTATGGATGATTATCCAAGAGAAGGTTTGTATCAAGATTTTCATGTATATGGAAATAGAGAACAAATTACTTCAATTAATTCAGCAAAACACAATGGCAATAATGTATATGAGGTAGTTAATTTTGTTTCATGGTTAAATGTTCCTACAGTTAGATCTGTAGACTTAAATATGATATCTTTTGATGATTTTTATGTTACTCCTATACGATCAACATTAGATGGAGAACAAGCTGTATCTTATACTACGTGCCCTAACGGAAATAAAGAACCAGATGAAATTGTTCATTATAGCCCCTATGGAACTAGGGTAATATATGGTGCTGAGACCGTTGGATTTGGTATGAATTTAGTAAACGATTATGAAGGACAAGGTAAGTGTGTTGATGGCATAGCTTCAATGATTAAAGTAAAACTAGATAATACAAGAAGTGATGTCAATAGTTTCTATGTTACTGGCTCGTACTTACATTTGGGAAATTATATAAATGAAAACGATATTGCTATTGCTTTAGCTAAAGCAGCTTTGACTCGCAGTGTTAGAAAAGGAGTAATATCTCTTTCTCAAAGCCTTTTAGAGTTTAGATATGATACTGGAAATAGAACTGGATTTACAGTTGATAATCCAAATTGGTGGTAATATGAAAAAAATTATAATATTTAGTTTAATCTTTATAATATTTTTTGTAAATCAAAAGATTGTAAATGCAGACACTGAATTTTATACCAATATTAATGGAATTGAAATGACTCAACAAGAATATAATAATTTATTATCTATGGCATTTACTGAGCAAGATATATATTTAATGACACAGGAAGAATTTGAAAACAATAAAAATAATATTGGAATCAAAACTGTAGCAAAGGTTTCTTATATAAAAACTGTAGCAATTTCTAAAAGTAATAATATTTTGCCAAAATTAAATACTTTGTCATTAAATAATGATGAAATAGTTTATAAAAACTATTATTTAACAGAAAATCAAATGAAAAAGGAATTATATCTAGATTCGGTACTTACAAATATTAATTCATCATCGATATACAGAGCTTCTAATAGTACCATTGAAACAACTTATAAAAAACTTACTGCAAGTATTACTTCTTATTTAGGTGATGGTGGATTTATGTACTATAGATCTAGAGCTGATTTAAAATGGTTAAAAATGCCTAAAATTACATCTGAAGATTTAATTAGCGTTAAAGTTACTGATGGATTTATGTCAGATCCAAATACTAGATATGGAGTTCAAATAGCAGGTGATGACGGCGATATAGAAACAGTAACCTATGGAAAAAATAGTAGTAAATGGGAGCCAAAAGATTACATTAATGGTCCTAAGGAAAATGAAGAAATTCTTAAACCCAATTTAATAAATGGTTTGGGAATTAATGAACGAAGAATATATATGTACTTTGATGCATATCAGTATTATCCTGATAATTATGACTATTTTAGGGCACAAGCAGGATATAATCATAACACATTAACGGGTTTTGATGGTTGGATTATAACAACAGCTGATATGAATATTTAAAAAGCAAAGCCAATTCGGGTATTAACACTACCCGTTTTAAATTTAAATATCTATAAAAATTTATTATATATAATTGTTTGAGGTGATTTCTATTAAAAATTATATAAATGAAAAATATCTTCCCGATAAATACAAACCTATATCAATGTGGGGATATTTGGGATATCAAATACTTTTTGCAATTCCTGTAATTGGGATGATATTATTAATTATTTTTGCATTTAGTAAGGAAGAGAATATTAATCTCCGTAATTTTGCTAGATCTTATTTTTGTTTCCTAATTATTTGCTATATTTTATATTTACTAATAAACGTATTATAATCTTAGTAAAAAAATTATCATAAATAAGTACTAATTTATATAAGGATTATCAAAACTGATAATCTTTTTCTTATATTGTACTTGTGTAATATCAAGAGAAGTAATCTACACCTTCTTATCTATTTATATATATAATAAGATATTATTAAAAACACAAAAAAACGATTTTCCTAAATAAATCAAAGGAAAATCGATAGTTTCATCTGGCAGGGGTAGCAGGAGTCGAACCCACATCTGTGGTTTTGGAGACCATCATTCTACCATTGAACTATACCCCTAAAAACTCAAGTAACTTTATTATATCACATATTTAACATTCTACAAGTATTTATTGTTTCATAATTAACACAAAAACATATTATATATTAGGTGAATATTATGTTAATAAATTATACTACAAAAGAATTAGATTTATTAGCTAGAATAATGCGTGCTGAAGCCTTAAATGAGGGAAATTTAGGCATGCTTATGGTTGGAAACGTAGTAATAAATAGAGTTATAGCATCATGTTTAACTTTTAAAAACATTCGTACAATAACTGATGCCATTTATCAACCAAATCAATTTGTAGGTACAGAAAGTTCTCTATTTCAAGCACGAGCTACATCAACCGAAAAAAACTTAGCTAAAAGAGTAATAAATGGTGAATATTATCACCCTGCAACTCATGCCTTATGGTTCTACGCTCCTTCTCCAGGAACAAACTGTAAAAATACTTGGTATGGTCAAGAATTCGCCGGTAAATATAAAAACCATTGCTTTTATAAACCAGAACCAGGAACATGTAAAGAAATATATTAAAAAGATACTAATTACTTAGTATCTTCATTTTTTTTATATCTAAATAATGCTGAAGGGCGATGTCCTGCTCCACTTTGAACGAACTCAGTCTTTTCAACTTTATTAGCTATTATTCTTCTAAAAGCTGGATCTAATAACTTTTTATTTAAAATAACTTCATATACTTGTTGCAAATCTCCTAAAGCAAATAACTCAGGCATCATATTAAATACAACATCTGTATAATTTACTTTGTTTTTTAATCTTTCTATTCCAGACCATATAACTAAAGGATGATCAAAAGCTAAATCTTCATTCTCTTCTATCTTAAACTTATATCTATCAGTAGTTAATTCTTTTAATTCTTTCTTTATTTTAAATTTAATTTGTTCTTTATCATTATCTAAAACAACCAACACACTATTCTCTTCTTCAAAATATTTTATATTAAACCATGATGTATTTTCATTTAATTTATCCGTAAGTCTATTTTTATCAATTAATGCCATATACGAAGTTGAAATAATTCTCATTCTTGGATCTCTGTCTACTGCTCCAAAAGTATATAATTGTTCCAAATAAATATCATGTAATCCCGTTTCTTGTTTCAATATTCTTTTTGGACATTCTTCTAAATCTTCATCAACTTTTAAAAAACCACCAGGTAAACACCATTTATCTTTAAAAGGATAATCATCTCTTTTAACAAGTAAAACACTCATATGTTTTTTACTTGATTTACGATAGTTAGATTGTACTTCATCACTAATACTTAAAATTAATATATCAGTTGTAACTGCTAATCTATCATAATCTTCCGGATTATATGCCTTTAAAAACTCTTCCTCACTTTTATACATCATATTAATAACACCTCATAAACATTATAACATATATAATCAAAATTAATAAAAAAACATAAATATGATATAATTATTATGGTGATAATATGAAAATAGGATTAGATATTGACGATACCCTAACTAACACCAAAGAACAACAAATTATATACTGGCAAGAATATTATAAAAATAATCCTCGTAACGGTTATAGCAAAACATTACCTAGTACTATTAATGATTTTGGTGACGAATACATTCAAACCTTTTGGGACACTTATCGTACCCCTTTATCTTTTGATAGCACATTTAAAGTAAACGCCGCTAAAATAATTACTAAATTAAGAAAAGAAGGACATATTATTTGCATCGTTACATCAAGACCAGATGAAAAATATCCAAACCTTCATAAACATCTAAAAGACTGGTTTAAAAAGAATAATATTATCGTTGATTTTATTTATACAAATATTAGAAACAAAGGATTATTTTGTCATCAAAAAAATATAGAAATTTTTATTGATGATGATATAAAACATATAAAATCTGCTAATAATTATCATATAAAAACAATTTTATTCAACAAAAATAAAAGTTATAACGGTTATCAAACAACCAACTGGTTAGAATTATATAAAATTATTAAAAAAATAGAAAAAGAAGAACTAGATCAATGATTCTGTTCTTCTTTTTCTAATTCACGATAATTTACTTTTCCTATTAAAGTCTTAGGTAAACTATCTCTAAAAACAAATTCTTTAGGTATCATATATTTAGCCAAATTTTTAGAGCAATAATCTTTTATATCTTTAAGTAAATCAGGAGAATATTCTACACCTTTTTTTAATACTATAAAAGCTTTCGGCACTTGCACTTTATAAGGGTGTGGAATCCCTATTACTCCACACATCTGTACTTTAGGATGTTTCAATAAAACCTCCTCTACATAAGATGGATATACATTATATCCTGAAACAATAAGCATTCTTTTTAAACGTTGAACAAAGAATAATACACCATCTTCATCCATATAACCCAAATCTCCTGTATGTACCCATCTATTACCATCTTCATGAGTGAATACTATATTATTAGTTTCTTTTTCATTATCTAAGTACTTAGCCATAACTATTGGACCAGTTATACAAATCTCTCCAATTTCACCAGTCTTCTTTTCTTCTTTTGTTTCCACATCTAATATTTTAATTTTATTTCCAGGTAATGGTATACCAATAGAACCTGGTTTATCAGAACCTAATGCACCAATTGATACTGGACCAGTAGTCTCTGTCATTCCATAACCTTGCATAATATGAGCTTCACATTTATGTTCTAATAAGAAATCATTAACTTTCTTATTCTTTTCTGGTGATAAAGAATCTCCTCCTGAAATAACATATTTAACCATAGACATATCAACATTCATCATATAAGGATTGGTTATTAAAGCTTCATATAAAGTAGGTACTCCTGCAATAATAGATGGTTTATATTTTCTTAATAAACGATCAAATCTCTTTGCATCAAACTGTGGAACTAAAATAACTGTCGCCCCTAATGCTAAAGGTGCACATGTACAAACAATTAAACCAAAACAATGAAATAAAGGTAAAATTCCAAGTAATGAATCACCAACACCTATATTAGGAAATATTATTTTAGCTTGTTCCATTACTGAATTAACATTCCCATTAGTTAAAACAATATTTTTAGGTATACCCGTAGTTCCTCCACTATGTAAATAAATAGCAGGATCATCCTTATCACGTTCGACCATCGTACTAGCATTATAACTATATCCTCTATTAAAGAATTCATCCCAATATATAAAACATTCATTAGATTTAGAAAGATTCATTTTTAACTCTTGTGTTAACAAATATCCAAATCCTAATAAAGAAGGCATAGAATCCTTAGCAGAAACAATAACAACCTTATAAATATCTGTCTCATCTATAATAGCTTCTAAAGTTGCATAAGCTAAATTAATAGCAATAACTAAAACTGTCTTCGTTTGAATAATCGAATTTTTAATCTCTTCTTGACTAGATAAAGGATGGATAATATTAGCTATTGCCCCTATTTTATTAACAGCATAAAAACTTATTACTGCTTCAGGAGTATTAGGCATACATATAGTAACAACATCACCTTTTCGTACTCCCTGTGATCTAAGTGCCTTAGCACATATATCAATTTTCTTAAGTAAATCTTTAAAAGTAATTTTTGTCCCAAAATAATTTAAAGCAACTATATCATCATGAGCAAAACTAGCTCTTTCAAAATAATGATAAATAGAACAATCTGGAACCTCTATTGTCCTTTTATCTTTTTCATAATATTTATCCCAAGGATTTTCTAATATATCTTTATTCTTTTTCATCCATTTAAATATATTCATAAACAACCTCCATTATTCAACATCTGTTGAATAAATTACAATTGTATTATATAATTAATCTATTCCAAGTATCAATCATCAAATAGTAAACAAAATGTTATTTTTTAAACAAATACCAACATAATTGTTTAATAAAAGGAGTAAATATGGATCGTCGTATAAAATATACAAAAAAAATTATAAAAGATACTTTTCTATCTTTATTATCAGAAAAAGATATAAAAAATATAACAGTAAGTGAAATATGTAAAATAGCTGATATTAATCGCGCAACCTTTTATCGCTATTATCTTGATGTTTATGACTTACTAAATAAAATTCAAGAAGAATTTGTCCAAGAGTTAAAAAATGCAACTACTAAAGAAGATAATAATATTTCAACATTTTCTAAAAACTTATTAAATGTATTTTTAGATAACAAAGAATTAGCTAAATTATTATTTACTACTACAAACAACGTCTTTTTATTAAATGATATCTTAGAAGTAGCATATGAAAAATGTAAAAATAAATGGTTAGAAGATTTACCAAACTTAAAAGAAGAAGAAATAGAATATGCTACTGTCTTCATCTTTAATGGAGCTTTAGGAGTTGTAAACTTTTGGATAAAAAATAATTTTGACGCTGACATTGACGAAATATCATCTATTATTGAAAGTTTGAGTTCATATGGAACAAAACGATTTATATACAAAAAATAAATAGTACCAACGTACTATTTATTTTTATTCATCATTTTAGCAGCCATTTTAAGTAAAAACATATTCGTAGCTGGAACTTTTCCCACATCCTTTTTTCTACCTAAAGTAACTAAACTAGTGTTAGTATCATCAACAATTAAATCAATACCAGATATAAAGGAAGCCATATCACTACCAATAAAGACAATTGAATATCCCATCTCTTCACTAGTTGCTAATCTTCCAGCCAAACCATTGGAAGCTTTTAAATTCTCCTCTCCTCCAGCCATATTTTGAAATTCATCTTTCATTCCTGTATCCGTAGCACCTGGCATTACATTATTAACACGAATACCTTTCTGACTTAATTCAATAGCTTGTTCACAAGAAAATTGTGATAAGCATCTTTTAGCAAAAATATACGCAAAAGAAGCTGGTGCCACAGAAGCGATTTTCTTAATACTATCAACTGTTCCTTCAAAACCTAAAGCTCTTATAACTGGCGTTTGTTCCTTCATATAATTTTGCCAATATTTTCCAGCAGTAGAAGTAACATATGTAATACTTCCCCCTTTACTCATCCTTTCGTATAAATACTCTAAAGTAATATATTTATTAGCTGTAAAATCACAATTAAATGTTGTAATATAATCCGTTTTAGCTCCAGATAAACCAGCTACTCCAAAAAAACAATCTATATGATCTGGTATCTCTTTAAAAGCTTTATCAATATTATCTTTTAAAGACAAATTACACTCTATATACTTCTCAATTCCAGATACATCACATTTATTTAAATCCAAAGCATATACTCTAGCTCCTAGATCAACTAACATTTCCGTTACAGCTTTTCCCATACCAGAAGAAGCACCAGTTACAACACATATTTTATCCTTATACCCAAAATAATCTTTCATACTATCACCTACTTTAATTATACAAATAATAAAAAAAGAAGTAACTACAAAAATTACCTCTTTACACTATAAATTTTGTAATATCTTATTTTTTATTACTTTTATAAAATGAAAATCATTCATTCTAATGCACTTAATAGTTTTATCACCTATCAAAGTTTCTATTTTAATAACATCATCTATTACTTTATTAACTCCATCTACTTGGATAAATAAATCTTTAAATTCTTTACTTGGTACAAAAGATACAATTTTATTATTAGGAACAATTACACTATTAGTTAAAGTAGAATAAACTTTATTATTTAAAGGAGCAATAGGTGTTATCGCAAGTACTCCTAATGTGTTATAAACAATACTTCCTCCAAAACTCATATTATAAGCTGTACTACCTGTACTAGTACTTACTAGTATTCCATCACCACTAAAATTCTCTAGTAATTCATCATCAACATATATAGGAATCTTTAAAGTATTAAAATCTCTATTTCTAATAACAATTTCATTTAAACTATCAAAATTATATATTTGATTAGATGTAATAACTTTAGTTTGTTGAACTTTAATATCTTCTATTTTATATTCGTCACAATTTAATCTTTTAACAAAATCAGTAGTATTTTTAATATCAATTTCTTGCAAAAAACCAAGTGTTCCACTATTAACACCTATATAATATATTTTGTCATTAAATTTAGTTTCTTTTACCATTCTTAAAAATGAGCCATCACCACCAACTGAAATAGCCAAATCATAATTACGATTTACAATTTTAAAACCATATTTAATTAATTCTATTTCTAAATCTTTAGCAACTAAAACAGATTGCTCATTATCATTAACAAATAACTTTACTTTATTAATCCTTCTCCCCATATAATATCACCTAACTTATCAGTTATTACTTTTATAATAACATCTTTATTTTGTTTTCTCGTCTTCTTATCAACAGATATCTTTATATCATAATAATTACCTTTATAATATATACTTATATAAACTTCATTATCCTTACCAAAATTATTATTTTTATCTGCTCTATTTAATTTTCCCGTAATTCCAATACCATAATTAGCATTAGCAAATTTACTAATATTAAAAGCCATTTCATGAGCTGTTTCCATACTATAAACACTATATTTATTTATAATGTCACCAGAAACACCCATTTTTATTTTATATTCATTAGAATATGTAACTGCACTAAATTTTAAAATTTCCGAAGCTCCTTCAATATTAGTTATCGCATTAGCAACTCCCCCACCTGTACAAGACTCCATAGTAGCTATTGTTTCATTTCTTTTAGTTAATTCCTTTATTATTTTTCTAAACGTCATCATAAACACCTCATTCTTATTAATATCTTATTATACTAACTTTTCTCTTTATATAAAAGCCTTTTTCCAAAACCAGCTGTCACTTTATTATCTGAAGTATAAACTAATTGAGTTGTATAAGGACAATTACATTCTTTTACCATTCTCGCATAAAATTCAACTATTTTATTATATTTAGTTAAATAAAGACCATCTACACATTCACAATATTCTCCACTATAAAAATGATGTCCTAAATAAAAGTTCTTATCTAAATTATTAAATATATCATTAAAATTTATAAAATGCTCTAGAGCAAAAGAATTACATTTCATTAAAGAAACAAATCCATTCTTATATACTCCTAAATTACCAACGTAATCTAACATTCTTTTTATTTCTTCTAAATTATCTATATATTTTTTCATTATTAATGTATTTATATTAATAATTTTCTTATCATCTAATCCTTCTTGCAATAATATAATATCTTTACTACTAGCAACATCTTTACTACCAAATATATTAAAATTAACTTCATCATTATAATGATGTCTTGATATGTGAATAGATTCTAACTTATTAACAGCATCCATCTTCAAAAATTCTAATAAATTATACCCATTAGTACTAATAGCTACTTCTAATGAAGAATCTATTTCATAAATTAGATTTAATAATTTATTCATCATATCAGGATTAACCATTGGTTCTCCACCAGTTATACTAATTCCATGTAAAACTTTCATATTTAATAAATACCTAATAACATATTCTAATTTTTTTAAATCAATTGTTCCAAAATCTCTAGCATCTCTATTTGAACAGAATAAACAATTAGCATTACATTCATCTGTTAATTTTATATATAACCTTAATGAAGGTAAAACTTCTTTTCTTTTATTAATATCCGTTGTACATAAACTATCTCTAACTAATATATCTTGATTAAATATTCTTATTGTTTTCATCCTAACAACTCCTATATGATGAAATACCTCCACCACCACAACTTGATGAACCGCTACTAGAATAATGACTATAATGTTTTTGATTATAAATAGATTGTCTACTCTTTTTTAAAGGTCTACCATTAATTTTCTCTTTACTAGATTCTAAAATAGATGAAACATCAACATAACCGATCTTATTTTTTATAATCAATAATTCTTCCAAACATTCAATAATAATATCAATCTCAGTTAATAATTGTTCATCTGCCATTTTTGTTAATTTTAAATAATCTCTAAATTTATTAATATTTTCTTTAACATTTTCCTTATCAGAAATAATACTATTATTAACTATTTTATTAATAAATTCTAAAATATCAGTTGATAAAAACATCTAATCACCACCTAAAAGCTTAACAACTGCTTCACAAGCTTTTTCATATCTTTCTTCATAATTACCTTTTATACTTAAATATTTAATCCCCTGATATTTTAACAATTTTTTTAACATTAAATTATTATCTTCTCTAACTTTATCTTCCCCATATGTTCTAGTTCCATCTTGAACCCAAGCCACATCAGGTTCTAAAAATAAATATAAATCATAATCATTTAAATCACTTATTCCTGTTGCCACTTTTTTAAATGCTTTATCTATTTTATTATTTGTTGAAAAGCCTAATTTATAATAATAAAGAGTTATAAGCGAATCCGTATCAATAAATAAAACCTTATTAGCTTTTTCTAAAGCTTCTCTTTCTAACTGTTTATGCTTAAATAAAATATCAAAGTAATGATACCTTTGCATATTATCGATTCCTCCAGCATCATCACAAATATATCTACCAGCTTCTAAAACCCTTGTCGTATTAAAATATAAAGCCAAATTCTCAACTAAAGTTGTTTTTCCACAACTTTCTGTTCCAATAATACAGACTTTCTTAATATAATATCTTTGAACAACACTAGGTAAATAATCAAAATATTTATAAGGGTTTTCTCTTATCATCGTTGAAGACACATTTACTTCTTTTCTAGAAAAATAAATAACTTCTGCTTCTGGATATAATTTTTCCCAAATATTCTTATCTTTATAATCATCGCCTGCAAAAACAACATCTATTTTTTTAGCAATTATGCTCTTTATATCAGAAGCACCTTTATCCCAATCATAACTATCTTTAGAAGAATTATCATCAAATATCTCTATAACTTTTACATTACTCATATGTTTAGTCATATTTTTTAACCATTTAAATCTCTCACGATGATCAATTTCTAAAGAATTATTCATCACACTTAAAACAACATATAACTCTTCACATTGGTTAGAAGCCTTTATAATGTCATTAACATGACCTAAATGTAAAGGATTAAAAGTTCCTCCATACATTCCAACTTTATACATACTAATTCTCCTTTATTATTTTACTCCAATTATAATAACCGTAAAATGCATTCACTAAATAAACAGCCCACATTGTAACCATTATATAATCACCAACAAGCAACCACATTATAACCGTAACACCATCGATTATAATCCACATTAACCATTGTTCACGATATCTCAACATCATTAAAGCATTAGCTATAACTGATAATATAGTAGAAGAACTATCAAGTAACGTTTGAACTCCTCCTAAGCAATCTAATACCAATTTATAACCAAATATTCCAATAGATGTTACAATAGCAAGTAATACAATTTCTCTAATCTTAAGCTTTTTACCTTTTACTAAAGACTTATCATCATTCATATTTTTATTCCATAAATAATAACCTATAAATTGCGAAGGTAAATAATATAAAGCATTTAACATTACTTCTCCATAATACCTATTAATAAAAGCTACTATAATATAACCGATTACATTAAATAACCCCCATATATATTGACACTTTTTTCCTTTTGCACATAACACTACGCAAAATATTCCACATATAGCTACCATTCCATCAATAAATAAATACCAAATACTATTATCTTTATCAATTATAGTAAAATAAATAGTAAATCCGATAACTGATAAAATCATTCCCCATTCAAACCAATTAAACTTTTTTAATAACTCTTTCATCTTAATCCTCCAAATACAACTTATTTTTCTTTATATATTTATAAACATCATTATCTAAATATTTATTAATATCCTTACTATTATTCTTAATCATTTCTCTTATAATAGTAGAAGATATTTTATATGGTAAAACATCCGTTAAAATAATATTATCTTTATATTTATTTAATCTTTTTATAATAGCTTCATAACTATCAGTTTCTCTTTTAATTACTAAGATTTTATAATTACCTAGTATAAACTCTCCATTCTCCCATTTATCCATATAAGAAAGATTATCAGTTCCACATATAAAATAAATTTCATCATTTTTATACTTATCTTTAAAATATTTTAATGTTTCATATGTATAAACAACTTTATCTTTTAATTCATAATTATTAACTTCCATATTTTTTTCTTTTTGACAAATGATTTCTAACATACGATATCTTTTATAATCATCAATTAAATTATTTTTATATTTATATTTTGACCCTGTTGGAACATAGATTATTTTATCAACATAATGTTTATTAATTAATTCTTTTGCCATTTCTACATGCATCTTATGAGGTGGATTAAAACTACCTCCAAATATTCCAATTTTCATACTATCATCTTCCTTATTATCATTTTATTAATATCACAAAATATTTTTAATTTTATCTATTACTTCTTTTTTACCATTCCATAATTTATTAATATCTTTTTGTTTATGAATTGTATCAATAATATTAGCCATATACTCTGAAATATCAACTTCTTCATACCAAGGTAAGTTCTTTATATCTTCTGGAACATAAGATAAGTTAGTAGAATATAATTTAGTAAATAAACCTTTTTGATACGCTTCAACAAAATTATTAATTCCTTCTGTTAATAATGCAAATGTCGCAACTAAATATATACTATTTGCTCCTCTTTCTTTTAAATTAAGAGCTACCTCTATCATTGATCCTCCACTTGCTATCATATCATCAACTATTAAAATATCTTTTCCTTTAGGAGAAGCCCCCATATACATATGTTCTATTATAGGATTTTTACCATTAACAACTTTACTTAAATCTCTTCTTTTATAAAATACTCCAACATCACAACCAAGCATTTCTGCATAATATCTTGCCCTTTCCATCGCTCCCATATCTGGACTTACAACCAAAATATCATTTATATCTTCTTTTTCTATCAAGTTTATTAATATATCATGTGTTGGATAAAAATTTTCAAATGGTAATCTAGGAATAGCATTACATATACTAGGATCATGTGCATCAAATGTTATTATATTATCAACTCCCATTTTTTCTAATTCTTGTAAAGCTATAGCACAGTCCAAAGATTCATTACCTCTTCTTTTATGTTGTCTTGCTTCATATAATAACGGCATAATTACATTAATTTTATCAGCATGCCCACTAGTAGCAGCAATTACTCTTTTAATATCTTCAAAATGTTCATCAGGTGACATAAAATGTTCCCTACCGTGCATCATATAACTTATTCCATAATTACCAACATCACTAATTATATATAAATCCGTACCATTTACTGATTCATTAATAGCAACTTTACCTTCACCATTACTAAATCTATCACTTTTTGATTTTATTATATAACTTTCTTTAGTCTTATTCATCTTCATTAAATGATTATTCACTTTAGAACCAAAATCTAAAATATTATTTAATACTACTAACTTAACTTTACTCATCTTTTTTCACCTATATATAACTTTTTGCCTTTCTATTACCTTTATTTTTCTCAATTTGAACAGTAATTCCATTAAAATATGGTTCTTTTACAATCCGTTCACCAATCCCATACCCTTCACAAGTTGACGATAAACCACTATCTATAGAAAAAGATACTAAATCAAACTCATATAAATTAAGCAAAGCTCCTAAATTAGTTTTTAACTCATCAGTAGATAAAATTGTTTCAACTTCTTTATGTATCCCAGCAACATCCATTTTTTCAACAATAGCAAAAGTCGTAACACATTCTTCTAACTCATAAAAACCAACTAATTCTTTCTTAACTGATATTTTAACTTTAACATTTCTCCCTTCTAATCTTTTATAATATTCTTCTAATATTCTTTTTACTTCCTCGCCTGAAAATGTAGTTTTCATAAACTTTTCTCCTTTCTTTTTATCTTTTTGTTAATAAGATAAATTATAATAAATTTAACTTCCCAGAAATAAATTTCATATTTGTTATTAACATTATATTAATAACAACACTTTTTGTCAATACCTTTTTAACAAAAAATTAAAAAGAAGTTAATACTTTAAACTTAACTTCTTTTCATTATTATAATTATTATTTTTATAACTTTGTTCTTTATCCTCCATATCTGGTCCATCTTCATAATCTAATACTTCACCATCTTCCAAATTTATAACTTTACAATAGTCTTTCTTAATATACGGATAATCATTCATAACAGTTGTTATATCATCTACTTCCGAACTAGGTATTAAAACATAATCACCATTTTCATCTTTTAAAACTTTGTAAGCAGTATAAACATAATGACAAATTCTCTGTTCTCCTGTTAACCCAGAATAATTAGAATCAGTTGTCCAAGAATGATGAGTAGTAGGAATATAAGTAAAATAAGTTATTGTCGACTTTCCAGATCTCATAGTATGTGGTATCGGCATCATATATGTATAAGAATAACGATATTCTACATAATCACAATTTTTTTCTTGTTGACTTAATATAACATCTAAATTATCTTCTATCTTAAGTAAATTCTTTTTATCAAAAAATTTATATAGATCTTTTTCAGATTCAGACAATTCTACATATTCATCAGTCCATTCATAACCTTCATAAGAAATATATTCTTTATCAATATATCTAACATATCCTTCATCATCAATATATTTATGTGCATGATATGAATCAATAGAACAATCAGCTTTCTTAGCACAACCAGCTAACGAAGTTGTTACAGTCGTAAATACCAAAGCTAGAGCAACACCCTTTAAAGTAAACAATTTTTTTATATTCAATTTTAAATTTTTAATAATAAATCACCTCTTTCACTTAAGAAAAAAAGACTTTTATGTAATCATAAAAGTCTTGTTCTATATAATTAGATAATCCAGATTTTATATAAATCATATAGTTGAATTATCACATCGTACGACGGAACTACTCCCTCTTAAGTAATTTAATTATATCATAAATAAGTAAAAAAGTAAAAATACACTCTAGTAATCTAACCAAATTGAACAATCTGCATCACTAGGCATTCTTAAATCGCCTCGTGGTGAAACACTTATTGTTCCAACTTTTGGACCATCTGGTAAACAACTACGTTTAAATTGCTGATTAAAGAATCTCTTTATGAAAAAATTTAACCATTTATCAATTGTAGCTTCATCATACATATCAGCAAATGCTTTTAAAGCAATATATTTTATTTTAGCTGGTGATGCCCCATATCTCATAAAATGATATAAAAAGAAATCATGTAATACATAAGGTCCAACAACACTTTCCGTTTGTTGTTTTATATTACCGTCTTTATCAGGAGGTAACAATTCAGGACTAATTGGTGTATCAAGAATATCATAAATTGTTTTTCTACATTCCTCATTTTCTTCTTTAATAGCAAAATATTCAACCAAATATCTTACTAAAGTTTTAGGAATTGAAGTATTAACAGCATACATAGACATATGATCACCATTATAAGTACACCAACCTAATGCTAATTCAGATAAGTCTCCTGTTCCTACAACTAATCCACCTTCTTTATTAGCAATATCCATTAAAATTTGTGTTCTTTCACGAGCTTGAGTATTTTCGTAAGTAACACTTCGATCTTCTAAATCCAGCCCTATATCTTTAAAATGTTGTAAAGAAGCTTCTTTAATACTAATTTCTCTTACTGTAACTCCATAATTCTTCATTAATGTAAGAGCATTATTATATGTTCTTCCTGTTGTTCCAAAACCAGGCATTGTTACTCCGATTAAATTATCAAAAGATATTCCCAACATACGGTAAGCTTCTATAGTTACTAAAAAAGCTAAAGTAGAATCAAGGCCACCACTAATACCAATAACGCATCTTTTCATTCCCGTATGTTTAAGTCTTCTAGCTAAACCACAAGCTTGAATATTAATAATTTCAGAACATCTTTCCACTCTCTTACTTTCATTACTAGGTACAAAAGGATATATATCATATTCTCTTAATAAATTATCATTATTATCAACTAACATAATAGAAACAACACGGTAATTATTATTTGCTCCAATGCCCATAAAACTAATATCTTTAACTCTATTGTTCATAAGTCTTTGAATATCAACATCTGCAATAATATGATTAGTCCTAAAATCAAATCTCTTATTTTCTACTAACATTGAACCATTTTCACTTATTCCAGCATATCCAGAAAATACTAAATCTGTAGTCGATTCATTTACTCCCGAAGAAGCGTAAATATAGGCACAAACATTCTTAGCAGCCTGCATATTAATTAAATTTCGACGATAATTATACTTACCAATAACTTCATTACTAGCAGATAAATTAAAAATCATTGTCGCCCCATTTAAAGCTGCTTCTACACTCGGAGCTTTAGGGCTCCACAAATCCTCGCATACTTCTATACCAAAAGCAAATTTATTATCTACATAATCTTTAAATATTAAGTCTATTCCAATAGGTACATCTTTACCAAATAAATTAATAACTCTACTATTTAAAGTATTACTAGTACTAAACCATCTTTTCTCATAAAATTCTCCATAATTAGGTATATAAGTTTTTGGTACAATACCTAACACTTCACCTTTTTGTATAACTACCCCACAATTAAATAATTGATTATCACACATAATAGGTACTCCAATTATTGATATAATATCTAACTTCTTAGTCTTATCAACAATTTCTTTTAAACCAATTAAAGACTTAGTAATTAATAAATCTTGACTAAATAAATCAGCACAAGTATAACCAGTAATACACAATTCAGGAAATACTACTATTTGAACTCCTTCATTATTTAAATTATTAATTTCTTTAATAATTTCCTTAGTATTAAAATCAACATTAGCAACTTTTAACTCTGGTACTGAAGCTGCAACTCTAACATAGCCATATTTCTTGTTCATTATAATATTCCTTTCTTTCTTAAAGTATATTCCATAAAAGCAATCTTTGTATTAGCATCATTTATCTCAGTTCCTATATCAACTTTATTATTTAAAACTTCTAAAATTTCATCATAAGACATTTCTATATACTCTAATCTCTCATTCCCAGATAATTCTTTATCTTTAACTTTTTTACATCCTAAAGCTACATAAGTTCTTATAATAGCTCTACTGCAACCCTGATCTTGATAATGCCATTCTAACTCATACATATCTTGTGGAACATAACCAGTTTCTTCCAACAACTCCCTTTTAGCTGCTTCATAAGCACTTTCGCCTTCATCTACCATTCCCGCAGGAAACTCCAAAGCTACTGTAGATTTAGTATTAGGTCTAGATTCAATAATCATTACAAAATTATCTTCTATCGTAATAGGTATAATTACAACCGCATCTCCATTACCTTTATGTTTAGTAATCTGCTCAAGCTTTCTTCTACTACCATCATTTAAGGTAACATCATATACTTTTTTACCTAAATATCCTTCTTCATAATTAGAAATCAACTCTGTATTAGCAACTTGTAAAGAAGAGACTATCTTCTTAATCTTTCTTAACTTATCACTATTCATCTTATCACTTCCATACTAATTAAATTATAACCTTTTTCCTAAAGTCATATCAATATCATACTCAACTTTTTGTTCTTTAGCTAAACGAATCAATTCTTTTTTTAACTTTAATAACTTCTTAGTTAGATCAACATAATATCCATGTGGATTTTCTAATCTTTTTACTTCAGGATACAATGTTTTCATTTCATTATTACAATACTCTTGTTTATCTTTCAAAACTGGATCATTATATACTAACTCTCCATTTTCAAAAATAGGTTGTTGTAATTCTCTTACAATATAATTCTTAATAGTCAAAGTATTATGTTCATTTAATGGATCTATCAAAGTATATTTATCTTTAGGAATCTTCTCATTATGTAAGGCAATAACATCACCTAAAGCATAACCTGTTTCTCTTTCATAAAAACGATATACCTTTTTAAAACCCGGTGTAATTGCTTTAGCTGCATCATTACTAACTTTAATACGAGAAACAAAATCATCTCCGTGCTTAATCGCAACATTTTTATATACACAACCAACTCTAGCTTTATCTGGTAAAACAATATTATCTCCTAAGCCAATAGAGTCAATTACTGCTCCTTGTAAAATCAATGATTTAATAGTTCTTTCATTTAATCCATTAGATAAACAAATTTTTACATCATCTAAACCAGCCTCTACTAACATTTTCTTAGCTTCAATAGATAAATAAGCTAAATCTCCACTATCTATACGTATTCCCTTTAATTTATAACCATTAGGTTCTAAGTATTCTTTAGCAATTTTTATTGCATTTGGTACTCCACTTTTTAAAACATCATATGTATCAACTAATAATACACAATTATTTGGATATGCCTTAGCATAATTTAGAAATGCTTCATACTCACTATCTGCCTCTGTAACCAAACTATGAGCCATTGTTCCCATAACTGGCACATTATATTCTAATCCAGCTAATACATTACTTGTTCCTACACATCCAGCTATAATAGCACATTTGCTAGCATCTACTGCTGCTTCAGGTCCTAATGCACGACGAGCACCAAATTCCATTATTCCGATTCCCTTAGCAGCCTCTACAACTCTTCTTGCAGCAGTAGTATACATAATATTAGCATTTAAATAACTTAGTAATATTGTTTCGATAATTTGTGCCTCTATAATAGGAGCCTTAACTGTAACAATAGGTTCATTAGCAAATATTGGTGTCCCATCAGGAACAGCATATATACTACCCGTAAATTTAAAATTTCTTAAATATTCTAAAAAATCCTCAGTAAATTGTCCTGTACCTCTTAAATATTCAATATCTTCAGAAGTAAACTTAATATTTTTAATAAAATCAATTATTTTATCTACTCCACCCATTAAACCATATCCACCATCTAATGGATTCTTTCTATAAAAAGCATCAAAAACTGCTATTTCATCTTTTTTACCAGCTTTAAAATAAGCTTGACTCATAGTTAGTTCATAAAAATCTGTCATCATTGTTAAATTTCTACCCATATTAACCACCTACATTTCCTTCACTAATTTAATCCCAGTATTTTCCATTACTGTATAAGCTCTTTTATTATTTTCATCTCTATCATGAATACTTGGAATATGATATGTTTCAACCGCATTCTTAGGTACGATAATCTCTACATCCATATTTAATTCATCAAAGAAATTTCTTAAAGCTATTGCAAAATTCTGAATACATATATCTGTACAACAACCTACAATAATTACCCTTTTTAGCTTTACCATTTCCATTAACATCTCCATCATTCCAGGAGCAAATAAAGCACAAGTAGAATTTTTATAAAAAGTACGATCTGCATATTCTTCATAAATAGCTAATTCTTTAATCGTTCTAGATTCTTTATCATTATGACAATGTATAAGATATCTCTTTAACTCCACACTATCCTTATCATGTTTATCATTAACTATAAATAACCCTTCACCTTTTTCTAGTACCTTTCTAATAATTGATACAATATTAGGAACAATATGTTTAATAGTAGAATCTGCTAAATTACCTTCTTCACAAAATCCTTCATTCATATCAATAACAAATACTGCTTCTTCCATTTCATTAACATTCTTTTTTACTTTTTCCATCATTACCATCCTTTTCTTTTTATCATTTTATTAATATCATCTTTTAAAAATAATAATAACATTTTGTTAATATCTATTTTTAAAATAATAAAGCTTTCGCTTTGTTATTAACATTATATTAATATCACAGTAATTTGTCAATACCTTTTTAACAAAAAATTAAAAACATTTAAAAAGAATAGAATTTATTATCTATTCTAAGGTATATTTAATACTTGTCCTATACTTAAATTAGTCGTCTTTAAATCATTTAAATTAATTAATTCTGTAACAGTCGTCCCATTATCTTGAGCTATCTTATATAAAGTATCTCCCTTCTTAACAATATATTTCTTTAATGCTAAATCATTTACTGGTACTAATAACTTTTGTCCTATACTTAAAATATCTTTATTTAAATTGTTAATTTCTTTTAATTTATCAACAGTTATACCATATTTATTAGCAATCCCCCATAATGTATCTCCACTTTTTACAACATACACATCATAATTACTATCTAAATTATTATCTTTTTTTATTAATAATTTCTGTCCTATGCCTAAATTATTAGTAGACAAGTTGTTTATCTTCTTTAATTCATCAACCGTAAGACCATATTTGTTTGCAATACTATATAAAGTATCTCCTGCTTTAACAATATAATAATTATCATTTACATTATCTATATCAGTACCATCGTTTATTAAAAGTTTCTGTCCTATACTTAACATATTACTAGATAAATTGTTCATATCTTTAAGTTGTTCAACAGATAAACCATATTTATTTGCAATACTCCATAAGCTATCGCCTTTTTTAACTATATAATAATTATCATTAACTAAAGAACCATTAAAACTATAAGGAACACCTAAGTAATTAGCAATAGCTTTAACAACAGCTTCTGCATAATCTTGCCAATATTTTTTTAATAA
>CALVJQ010000016.1 GCA_944332265.1 uncultured Bacilli bacterium | reverse complement strand
CGCCACCTCCCGCATTTATGTGATTACTCACAACCAACACGTCACTATCACTACCATAAGGACTAACTATCTTATTTACTCTATCATTTGGTTCAATCGTTTCATCACTATCTCTAATTAAAGTATTTTCTATACCAAGTTCATCTAATCTATCATGAATATATTGTGATATTTCTAAAGTCAATTCTTTTTCTACTATTCCATTACCACTAGCACCAGGATCATCTCCTCCATGTCCTGCATCAATAACAACCTTCTTCATCGAACTCACCTCAATATAATCTATGATAAATAATTTATTTAGACACTCAAAATACTAAAGCAAAAAAAGCAACAACATGTTGCTTTACTCTATAACATAAGGATTATCTATAGTTCCATCCCCTGTTTTATAAGTAATATTACTTAATACTATAACTGGTCTTATTGTCTTCTCTTCATCTACAAAACCATCTTCTATACTACCTAGATTATTAACATAACTAGAAAAATAACTACCTATTAAAACATCATACGAACTATTTAAAATCCACCATTCATTATTATTAAATAAATAATAAGTATCATTATTTATATTCTTTATTCCCCCTACTTTAACTACATCATCATAATTAAGAATACCTATTTTAAGTAATTTATTATCTTTACATTCTTCATCTTTATATAAGACACAATAATTATATTTTAATATATAACTATCATAGTTAATAAGTTCTTCCTTATACCATTCATCTAATATCTTATATATATTACTATCTAAATAATCTCCTTCATTATAATCATCACTATATTTATATAATTTATTATTATTAATACCTTCTTCTTTTATTATCTTTATATAATTATCTTTAAGAGATACTATTCTCCATAACTCATTATTTAAAGATACATAGTTATTATTTACATTCCCTTTAAAGTAATATTCATCATCTAATAACAAGCCGTCTTCTATATTATCATCCTTATTATATATAGTATTATTATCTAATATTTTATTAACTAATTTTATACTATTACTATTATTACTTATACTATAAGAAGTATTTGATACTTGAAATAAAACAATAAATATAATAACTAATCCTATTACTATAGCTTCTTTATTAACTTTCTTTTTCATATAACCACCCTTAATTATCAATCTTATTTAATCCATATATTTTCTTAGATAAATCTTGTACTATTGATTTAAAATTACCATTACCATGTTTAGTAAGTATTACTACTATATAAGGATCATCTGCATATACAATACCAACATCATGATAGTAACTACCATAGTATCCGTATTTATGCATTGTCGTAGGAATACCATCAAATAATAAGAAATTATAATAACTATTAATAAAATATTGTCTTAGTTCTTTTCCTTTAGCGTTATTATTAACAAATTTATATAAATATTTCCAAATAGCTATTTGATCATTAACTATGGTATTACCAAAATAATCATTATTAGATCTAGTTAAAAAGTTTTTAGCTCCTAACCTTCTTCCATATGAACGTAAATTATTTATACCTATCATATTAACTAATTCTCTATGTGCTGTATTATCACTAACTGAAATAGCACGTTCTACTTTTTTTCTTGTCGTTTCATTAAAATTAAGTTTTTCATAAACATATAAAGCATCGACTGTCTTAACTAAACTAGCACCATAATATACAACATTTTGGTTATATAAATATGTATATCCAGTATTTAGATTAACATAGCCTAAACTTACATTATAATTTTTATCTTTAATATATTTTTCTAAATTATCAATATATTCATTTTTATTAGTTGTATTAAAAGATATTGGTTTTATAACTTTTACTGTTCTAGTAGTAGTACCAATATTTCCATTTTTATCTTCTACTTTATAAGTAACTTTATAAGTTCCTTCTTTAGATGTATCTATGTTATTAGTTACTTGTACCTTTGAACTATCTATTTTTCCACAATTATCAGAAACAGTATAACCATATTCTTCATATTTATCATTTAAATTTAAACTAATTGTCTTATTTCCCTTTAACTTAATAACAGGGTTTTCATCATCTACTATTTTAATGTTTCTAGTTATTGATGTTTCATTATTAGAAGAATCTTTAACTGTGTATTTGATATAATCATTTTCTTTAATTATTTCTACTTTATCAGTAATATCTCCATCATAATTATCAATAGCTTCGTATCCTTCTTCTTCATATTCTTTACTAGGACATACATTAGCAGTTTTTTGACCTTTTAAAGTAATAACCGGTGCTTCAGTATCAACTACATTTACAACTCTTTTTTCAGTATATTCTTTATTTTTATATTTTAATTTATAAACTACTTCATATTTTCCAATAACACTAGAATCAATATTTTCTTTAATTTTTATATCTTCAGTAATATCGCTACATTTTCTACCAACACACAAACTAGCTTGTCCACCTAGTTCTTTATATTCTTCTCCAATATTTAAATTAACTTCTTTATCACCATTAATAGTAAATTTTACTCTTTCTCCACAAAGATAAGTAAAACCTATAATAAAGTAAATTAATAACATTATACATGTTACAAGAATTATTTTTCGTTTATGCATATTATCACCATTATCTAAATTATAACATAACCAAAACAAAAGAAAACTAAATATTAGTTTTCTTTATCTTCTTAATTAAATCTTCTGCAGCCAATTTTCTAGCACTTACTAAGTTTTTTTCTTTTTCACTTAATTCAGCTAAAGTTTTTCCATTATTCAAAAGAAAAATTGAATCAAAACCAAATCCATTATCTCCTATTTCTTCGTTGGTAATAGTTCCTTCTAATTTACCAACTCCTACTAATTCTTTTTCACCATCATAATAAACTAAATTACATATAACATAAGCTTTTCGATTATTAGTATTATTTAATTTATTTATTATTGCCAAATTACGATCATGATCCGTTTTATTTTCTCCTAAAAAACGATGTGTCAAAACTCCAGGCCATCCATCAAAAGCATCAAGACATAATCCCGAGTCATCAGCTATTACAGGACATTTCGTTATCTCATATATTTCATGAGCTTTCTTCGAAGCATTTTCATAAAAAGTTGTTCCGTCTTCTAATACATCAATATCAATATTACTTTCTTTCAATCCTTTTATTTCATAATCAACAAATATATCCTTAATTTCTCTTAACTTACCTTTATTATTTGATGCAAATATCATAGTATCACCTACTTTAAACAATCATTTATTAAATTAAACATATATTCTGATATAACATAATTATTCTTTTTAACATTTAAAATTTCTTTTATAACATCTTTATTAGTTAATAAAGTTGTCCCTATATAATGTTCTAATAAATAACCAGTATAACTTTTTAAAATATTCTCTCTTAATTGTATATATCTCATATGTTGTGCTTCAACAACATCAATTTCATTTTTTAATCTACTAATATCTTTATTAACTACTCTAAATTGTGAATCATTCTCATCCAATTCATTCAATTTATTAGATAAGATATCTAAATCTTTATATAAAATCTTACTATTTATATAAGCACTATCAATATTAATATTTTCTCTATCTATATCATTTAATATCTCATCAACTTCTCTAATCCTAGTATCAGCAAATGAAATTAAATCAAGCGCTGAATCTCCATTATAAGAATAAGTTTTTTCAATATTTCCTTCACCTACTAATTTATGCCTTAATTTTAATTCTTCTCGTGATACTAAAAATAATTTTATTTTTTCAAAATATTTATAATCTTTTACCATTGAATCCCACGCAATATCTGCATAATAATATTTATTATCTAGTAGAACCCTTAACAATGCATAATCAGAAGTTCCTAATAAAGAGTACACTTTTTCTCCATTATAATATCCAATAGTTTCAGAAGCTCCTAATGAATAAACAACTGCAGAATCTATATCTACAAAACTTAACAAAAACTGAAATGCTTTAGCAAAAGTTAAACGACCACCAGTTTTATACTTAAAAACTTCTAAAATATTATTAGCATAAGACATGCTAGTAGTCTCTTCATCTTCATTTATAAACTTAATATTATCAATCATCCACTTATATAATATTCCAAATTTTTCATAATCTTCATCAGTAACGAAAATATATTTAGAAACAACATAAGTAATATAATCAATTAAATATTTAATTTCTTCTTGAGTATATTCATAAGTTTTATATTTCCTTAATCCAATCGACTCAACCCAAGTAATATTCTTTATTAACTCTTTACCACTTTCTATATTAAGTAAATTTCTAATTACCTTAATACAATAAACAATATCTAAACTAAAATGACAATTAGGATATTTAAATAATAAATCTATAATCTGATAAATATCTCTAAAATCTTTATTATCATAAAAAACTAGCATATTTAAATTACTAGGTATCGTAACTTTCATAAGATTATCATTATGTATTAAAATTAACTCTTCTAACTTTTTTAAAGGAGATAAATCAAGTTCAAAAATAGCATTCTGCTCTTGAATTTTTAATATTTTTAAGTCAGGCAAAAGACTAGCAATATATTCAATATCATCTCTATTAATAGAAGGAAAAATATCTAATTCTAATTCTTCAACATTTTTAAAATAATTAAGA
The DNA here is from genome assembly GCA_944332265.1 of uncultured Bacilli bacterium. Classification (GTDB taxonomy): domain Bacteria; phylum Bacillota_I; class Bacilli_A; order RF39; family UBA660; genus Coprovivens. Next base: position 30,540 of record CALVJQ010000016.1, on the reverse strand, counting down.
TATTCTATATCATTTCTCGATAATCTTAAACTTTTTACTGATTCTAATTCTTTATCATTTAGTAATTCTATTGATTTAAAATTAGAAAATTTATTACTTAATTCCTCACTTAATATTTTAGAAATATGCTTCATCTTATCACCCACATTTTATTCTTAAACTAATTATACCATATAATAAAAAAAAGTCTTAAAAAAGACTTTAATCATTGTAAATACTTGATAAATCTCTTGCTTGATAAATACCAGCTAAAGATGCATAAGATCTCGTTTTCATAACAACCCCAGTATCAGGACTTGCTGCTTCAGCAACTAAGAATTGTTGTGTCTCTGGATCATTATCAATTATCATTACTACATGACCTTGTGAATTATTTCTATATACAAGAATATCTCCTTGTTGAGCATCTTCAAAAGATGTTTGTGAACCAACACCAATTAACCCGGCAGTTGATTGCGTATTAAAAGTTTCAGCAGCCCCTTGATTAATAGCCCAAGATGCAAAAGCACTACAATCTGTACCTGTAGCAACTGCATCAGTCGACGTAACAGAAGTATGTCCACCACCCCAATCATAATCAAGCTTAACACCTACATCAGCAGCCATTTCCATTATTCCTAAAGCACAATTAACAGCAGCCGATCTACCAGAATACTGACTCTTTATATCATTAATTTTATTATCTACTTCTTCTTTAGAATAATAATCATATAAACTAGAACCTGTTCCACTATCTGGCATTTTAGTTAAAGTTCCAGAATTAAACAAATTCAAAAAATCATATAAATCAACTACGTATTCAGAATAATTATCCGATACTTGGTAATTAACGATTTCAAATTCAGTACCTACTGAAGATATTCCACTTAATAATGATTGTATCTCACTCTTTAATGAAGATAAACTAGTTCCTAAACTATTTATTTCATTAATTAAATTATGACGAGCAGAAGCATTCTCTGCATTATTTGGTATTCCATTCAATTCATTATTTAAATTATCATAAGTTTCTTTTTTATCTTTATATTCTTGTAATTTATCTAAAGCATCAGCATATTTTAGTGATTCATCTTTTTGGGTATTTATATTAGAAATAGATGTATTTAAATTACTTGATAAATTATTATAAGCATCTCCGCTCCATACACCAGAAAAAGAAATGCTCTTAACATCAGAAACGCACTGTTCTAATGAAGATATCGCACTTCTTATTGAACTTGCAATACTACTATAATTCATATAAACACCTCTTTATTCTATTAAGACTTACTCACTGTATTAATAACTTTAATTAAAAAGTTCTCAACATTTGCCATTTCATTATGATACCCTATCGCTTTATCCATCAAAGACTCAGTAGCATTTAAAAAACCAGTAGCTGAATCTCCAATCCAAGAATCATTCAAACTTTCTACAGAAGAACGAAAAGACTCTAAAGTATCAACAGCTTGAGCATTAATATTTCCCATCTGACTACTCCAACTCTCTAAAGCTGCAGTATCAACATAAACCGTTGTATCTAAACTACTCATTATATCACCCAGAAAAAGCCCTTTCCAACGAATCAGCCGCATCTGATTTCGCAGTTAAATAATTTATATATTTTTCCATAACACTTGAAAGATTCTTATAAATAGTTAAATACGAATTACAAGTAGAAATAAAAGATGACTTTATAGATGCATCTTTCCATGCTCCCGAACCATTTATTGAATCAATTAATGTATTTAACTGCGTAACTATATCTTTATATGTATCAAGTTTAGATTTTAACTCTGAAATTACTGAAGATACAGCCCCTGGATCATGTTTATATCTATCACCCATAAAATCATCTCCTAGAAAAAAATCTTTTTATAAACTAGTTATAAAAAGTTTTTTATTATTCTTCTTCAACTCTGTAAGAAATTTTAACAATATCATCTGCTGATTTTCTAATTTGTTCATATGCTCTATTAAATATTCCTCTAAATTCATCTAATTGAGCTCTTAATTCTGCTGGACGAGAAGATGCATTTTCATTTTGATACACTCCAGTCTCAACATTATCTATTTCTTGCATTTTTGCAGAAACAGTATTTAATAACTCCTCTAATTGAGAAGCTATATTTACCATTTCTTGTGCTTTAGATCTAGCCTCATCAGGTCTAATAACTAAATTTCCATCTGCCATTTATATCCCTCCTAAATTTCTTATCCTAATGGATTAGCACTATTTATATTACTCTGTAATTCTGCTTCATCATTATCAATATTAGTAGCAGTTTGATTAATTAATTCAACACATTCTCTAAATGTTTCAGAATATTTCATAAATTGAGGTTTTTGACTAACTACTGCATTTTCAAAATCCGCAGATAAACCTCCTTTAAAATCTGAAGATCCTACAAATTGATCTACTAAAGTATATAATCTATTAACTAATGTATCATAATCATTAGCACGTTCTTCTACATTACTAGACCAATCTCTCATCAAATTTGTGTCGTGACTTACTATTGTCATAATATTCCCTCCTCTATTGTCTTCATTATATCATTAAGAAACAAATAGTATACATTTTTTCATAAAAGTTTACTTTTATTTTACTATTTATAACGATTTCCTGTTGGTGTAATCATATTATTACTATAACTTGTTGTACTATTAGATCTAAAGCTCAAGTAATCATGATTTCTAACACCAGCCAAAGCATCCATAACTGCTTCTTTAACAGTATTAGGAACATTTCCATCCATATATTTTTTATAACTTCCATGTTGATATACTACAAACTGATTTGGTGCAGTAGCTTGAGCAACTGGATCAGTACCATGACTTCTAATCCAATTAGGCGATTCACAACGATTCAATATTGTTGTAATAACAGCTAAAGAGTCATCATAAGATTTATCACTTTCAGCTGCAACTATTGCACAAAGTAATTCAAAATCTTCATCACTTACCTCATAAGCTAAATTACCAGCTGTAACTTCAAATCCCATTTCAAGATTATTATGATATTTACTAATATCAATATTAGGATCCCCAGATGATGTATTTACACTCGTTAAATGCAATACATTATTAGCTGAAGATGAAGCTGTAGCATAGCTAACAGTTGTATGACTTGAAGATGAAGATCTCCCACCACTTGAAGCATAGGAAGCTACTACTGGAGCTGCACTTAATGAAGCCCAAGAAGCTGAACTCAAATTACTAGATGTTCCAACAACATCACCAGCACTTGTACCTTGGAATTTACTATACCATGATTCAGCTGTTGCACAACGATTATTAGCAATCATTTCTTGTGTATCATTAGATATTTCTACATAACGATGAAAATAATAAGCAGCATCAGAAGGACTAGACGTATTATAAAAACCTGCTTGTTGTAATTGCTTACCATATGATGTATTAGGATCTAATGATTCTTCCCATAAATATTCAAGTTGGAATCTTAAATCACGCCAATCTACTCCCTTAGCTTGAGCCGCTGCTAACAAACTCTCTCGACGGCCAAAACTCCATTGAATTAAACCATGCCCTTCACCATTACCTTCAATAGCTGCAGGATTAAAACCACATTCAGCTTGAATATTACCCAAAACACCAGCAGCTGCAGCATCAGACAAACCCTTTGCTTTCAAAAAATTCCAAATAACACGCGCATTCCCCTCAGCACTACCATCAGTCACGAATATATCATCATAAGATACACTATTAGCTGAAGAACCTCCACTCGCATTAAAATCATCCACATCAAATCCTGTTAACTCCGAAACATATGTCTTAATATTCGTTACTACAGTTTCTAAATCAGTGGCAACATTATTTAAATTACTATCTAAAATACCAGCTTTCCCAGAAACATTAATCCCATCATAATCAGAAATCCCACTTAAAGAAGAATTTATTTTTGAAACAGCATCTTTCAAAGTTATAGTTTTACTATCTAACTTAGAAGCTAAAGACGCCAATTCCTCCTTACTTGTAACTTCACTCGCCATAAAACCACCTCTATCATAAAATATTATAACATATCTTTATAAAATAAAAAAAGCATTATAAAAATGCTTTTACTCAACAACCTCACCATATAAATCATAAAATGAAGAATCAATTATTTTAACTTTAACAAATTCATTAATCATATACATAGGATTATATTTAATATAAATAACACCATCTTCACTAGGAACATCCATATAACTACGACCAATAAAATATTTTCCATCTTCAGTAATATTTTCTATTAAACAATCATAAACATTTCCAATTTTTCCTAGTAAATTATCTTTACTAACTTCTTGTTGAATCTCCATTATTATATTCTGACGTTCTTCTTTAATTTTTTCAGGAACTTGTTCTTTAAACTTTGCTGCTGGTGTTCCATCCTCAGCACTATATGCAAAAGCTCCTAGTCTATCAAACTTAACATCTTTCACAAATAAACATAATTCATTAAATTCTTCATCAGTTTCTCCAGGGAATCCAACTATTAAAGTTGTCCTTAAAATAACATTTGGAATTTCTGTTCTAAGTTTTTTTATTAGATTTCTAATATCATTACCCGTAGTCTTACGATTCATTCTTTTTAAAATACGATCATTAATATGTTGAATTGGTAAATCAAAATATTTACATATCTTAGGATTATTCTTTACAACATTAATTAATTCATCATCTATACTTTCGGGATATGAATATAAAAATCTAATCCATTTTATTCCATCTATTTTACTTAAGTCATCTAATAATTCAGCTAATCTTTTCTTCCCATATAAATCAATTCCATACTTAGTTGTATCTTGAGCAATAACTACTAATTCTTTTATTCCTTTACTGGCAAGTAACTTAGCTTCATCTAAAATATCTTCATATTTTCTCGAAATATATTTACCTTGTATATAAGGAATAGCACAATAAGTACAGAAATTACTACATCCTTCAGCTATTTTCAAATAAGCCATAACATCTCCTGTTGTAATAACACGATCTTTATAATTTAAAAAATCTCTTTCTTCCTTATTTTGAATTAATTTATCAATTTCATACCATAAATTATTATAATCTTTTATTCTAACAAACAAATCTACCTCAGGTATTTCCTGCTCTAATTCTTCTTTATATCTTTCAACTAAACAACCTATTACTATTAAATATTTACAATTTTTTTCTTTATAGTCAGCCATTTCTAAAATTGTTTTTATTCCCTCATCTTTAGCAGATTCTATAAAACCGCATGTATTAATAACTAAAATCTCAGCTTCCAAAGGATCACTTACAATAACATAATTTCTTTTTTTAAATAAACCTATTAATTCTTCTGTTACAACAAGATTTTTAGAACATCCCAAAGAAATAAAACCTATTTTCATATACTCACCTCAAAAAACAAAAGTATTATATCATAAAAAAAGAAAACTGATTAATAAATCAGTTTATTTAGATATTAAAGTTAAATCAGCAGTTCGTGAATGACCATCTCTTAAATATTTAACTTCTATTACTTCTCCTATTTTATATTTATATAATTGATAACGCAAAGAAGCAACATTTTTAACTTCAACATCATTTATAGCTATAATAATATCTCCTTTTTTTAATCCCGCTTTACTAGCTGGAGAATTAGCTTCTACATTATCAAGTAAAACCCCATCTGTTGGCTCAAATCCATATACACGCGAAGTATATAAAGAATTAGCATCAGTCATAGAAATTCCAATATAAGGCCTAGTAATTTCTTCTCCATTTATAATAGCATCAGCATAATTAGCAACTTCTTCTATTGGAATTGCAAACCCCATTCCTTCAACTCCATCAGTTATTAATTTCATATTTGTAACACCAATTACTTCACCATTGCTATTACATAAAGGACCTCCAGAGTTACCACTATTTATAGCCGCATCAGTTTGTAAAACTAACATAATCCAATCACTAATATTAGAATTAGTTGTACTAACTTCTACTTCACGATCTTTTCCAGACAAAACTCCTCTTGTAACACTCCAAGAATAAACAGCAGAATCTAAAGGAGCACCAATGGCAAAAACAGTATCTCCAACACGCATATCTACACTGCTTCCCATTTCAGCAACTACTAGCTCAGTATTACTTTTATAAGATAAAACCGCAATATCAGAATACTTATCTCCGTTTTCAACCATCACATTTACTTCAGAACCATCAGTAAATACAACGCTAACTCGATCTCCTTGCTCTATAACATGATAATTTGTAATTATATAATAATTATTATTTTGATTTTTATAAATAAAACCTGTACCAGTCGAGAATAATTGACCGTTCTTATATGTTCTAACTACAACAACGGCATCATATATCTTATCAACCGCATCAGCAATACCCTTATCGGTTACTGTAACTTCTTTTTCTGTTTTTGTTACATTAGTTATAGAATTAATTGCCAAATCAGGAAAATAACGAATAACTAAAAATAAAGAACCAGCTCCAACTAAAGAAGATAAAATAGCTGTTATCACAACAATTAATATTATATTAGGTTTCTTATTTTTCATAACAACTTGATAATTCATATTATTGTCCATACTCATCTATCCTCGCAATATCTCTAAAATTAACAGGAAATCCCATCCTATCCAAAACTTTATCAATATCTATACTATGCAATTTTCCACCTAAAATATCTAATTCATAAGATAATTCATTAATTAATAAAGTAAAATCTTCTTCCCTTAATAACTGCTTTAAAATAATTACTAATGCAAATAAATCATCTTTTCCATAAATATATTCTCCATCCATTCTAGGAATATTTAAATAAGCATGATATCTAGTATCATCTATATATCTTTGTGTCTTATGATCATACATTATATCTTCATGAGCACATAAATTCCTAAAATTAGCTAAAATAGGTAAATATACCATTAAAGATTCTGGAGATATACCATAAACACTTGCTATATCTTTTTGATCTTCTTTTTTCATAATTGTAAACAATTCAGAAATTAAACCAAAAGATAGAACTTTAACAACTACCCAAAAAGGAACATAACCATAATTACTAATATAATGCATTGTTGCAGAATGTTGACCACCATTTACTCTAATCTGTCTTTTAATTTTTTTAAGTAAATCATTTACTTGTCTAGCTTTATCATTAGAACGATCAAAATTTGATGGATTTAAATAATTTTTCTCCTTAATACCGTATTTCCTTGATAATTGATAAGAAAATATACTTTTTGCATTGTTTTCAACAATTAAAATATTTTTAAAAAATATATTTCTAATTTGACGATCAAAATTAAACATAGCATATAACTCCGTAAAGTCAGAACCAGGGATAAACATCCTATCTTTAGGCGACTTTAAAAACAAGTGTCTATAACCACTTAGAAAAAAATAATTTTCACGCAATAAAACATCCTTAGCATAATCTATATCATTTACTTTAAGACCTTTGCTTTTTAGGATTTCTATTTGTTCATCAATTGTTTTAAATGTCTTTATCACCTAGTATCACCCTATTATCCATTATATTATAACACACATAAAATTCCAAGGAAATACTATATTTAATGAAGATATGCTATAATTTAATCAGGTGATTTTATGCCATCAATAATAACACATCATTACTTTGCCAAGGAAGTATATGATAATTTACCAAAAGATACACAAAATAATATTAATAATAGTTTAGATATTTACTATACATTTGCACAAAGTCACGATTATCTCTTCTATTATACTTTTAACTTTTTAAACAATCATAAAATTAAAAGTTTAGGTCACACTGCTCATCATCAAAATACTCAAAAATATATTTTAAATATTATAAAAGAAATCAAAAAAAACAACTTAGAATATCACAAAGATATAATTGCTTATTTATATGGAACAATAACGCACTATTGTCTTGATACAACATGCCATCCTTATATATTTTTTAAAACAGGAGTATGGAAAAAGAAAAAACAAAGTACGAAAAAATATCGCGGTGAACATAATCACATGGAAAAAAACATCGATGCAATATACTATCAAAAATATAATAATAGACTATATAAATATTGTAATCTTAATAAAGAAATAATAAAAAATCCTAAATTTTCTAAAAATCTAAAAGGAATAATATCTAAAGTTTATTACATAACTTATAATGAAAAAAATATTGCTAAATACTATCTTAAAGGAATTAGAGATACTAAAATTATTAATTTTCTATTTATTAATGATTATCTTGGTATCAAAGAATTAATTTATAAATTAATTGATAAATTTACAAAAAATCACTTTGGTAACTTACAATCTTATAGTACCCATAATCAAAATATAAATTATGACTATCTTAATAACGAGCATAAACCATGGTATCATCCAGTAACAAAAAAAGAATACACAACTTCTTTTGCAGATTTATATCATGAAAGTTTAAATAAAGCATTACTAATTATTAAAGAAGTGAATAACGTTCTTTATAATAATAAAGATATAAATAAAATAAAAAAATATATACCTAATCTTGATTATAGTACAGGTTTAGAAATAAAAAGAAATACTAGAATGAAATATTTTTCATTCTAGTATTTTCATTTACATTTCCCACATTTATAACAACCATTACATATTAATTTACTCCCACATGTTAAACATTTATTATTCCAAAAAGGCTCATATAATTCATCTTCTCCTAGTTCATTTAAAAATTCATCATATAATTTAAATTTTATTTCTTTCCCTGGGTAATTTAATCCAGATTTAAATGCCATAATACTTTGAATATCCTTACTCTTTATTTTATATTGCTTTCCTTCTTTTACAAATACTGTTCCTGTTTCAATAAAACAAAACCTAATATTTCTCTTTCGACAATCAGCAGCTAATTTTTTTACCCATTCATAATGACATGGTCTCGCTCCATCATAATTTTCGCCACCAACAATTACTTGTTCAATTAAACCACTATCTAAATACTCTCCAATATCAATTTCACTTAATAAAGGAGCACACATAATTCCTTTATGTTTAAATGGCAATTTTAATAAATAAGGAATTCTTTCCAAAGCACGTTTTTGATTTTCACATGTAATATTAAAAAAAACATTTTCATAGCCATCTTCCCAATCAGATGGTAAATTATTTAAAACTCTCTCTGGTCTTTTAGTTAAAATAAAAAACGAAACATCTTTTCTTTGCCTAATAATATTCCATGCCCCATCACGCCATTTATCTGCATCTTCAACAAAAAAATCAGAAGTCATGCAAACTCTTAACTGCTCCCCAGCTTTTACTTTATAAGTGCCATCTCTATTTTTCTGTAAAGGATAATTAAAATTATTCGTTCGATAAACTTTATCACTACTAATTTTATTTTGATGTTTTTTATCTAAATAATACATATAACAATTTAAACAACCTTCACTTTTTTTCTGACATCCATGCCAAGGATTCCAAATGTCATGCATTATCTTCACCTAAAAATATACTTTTATAAATATCATACTCTTCTTCATTAGAAGCACAAATTATGACCTTTTCAATCATTGAATCCTTATCCAAATATTCATCTATTGATTCAACAGCAATACGCGCCCTTTTTAAAAAATCTAAACTGTTACTTCCTAAAGTAGGTATTACAACAGTCTTCATCATATTATTATTAGCACATTCTAAAATATTCATATAAGCCATTTTAAGTTCAATTTCATTATTTATCTCTTCATCAGAATCTTTAGGTTCAATAACATGAATTATTAAATCACATGGTAAATTAAAACCTCTCGTAATCAAAACATCAGAATTATCCAATTTTGTATTACTAACTATATCACTAAACTTCTTTACTAATCTCATACCACTTTTAAAAAATATATCATTATTAAACACTCTGTTTATTAAATCTTCATATCTTATAGAATTAACTACTATATCAGCATATATATTAGTTATATTCCCTTTCCATAAAATAATTTTATTACCATTTCGATAATGAGAATCTTTAATATAATCAAAAGATTCCAACTTTTCTGCATTAGTTAAGCCCTTATTTAATAAATCCAATCTTAAAAGTTTATCTTCAATAGATAACATATCATCATTAATAGATTTTAAATCTAAATTATTAAATACATCACGCCATAATAAACGCATCTCGTCTAATTTTAGAGGAATTAGGTTATCGTTATAAAAATACTCCAATAAACTTTTTAGTAAAATCTTTTTGTCCATTAATACCACCATTTTTATTATAAAATAAAATAACTAGTTTAACAATTTAATAATAGTTCTTTACTCCCTGAACAATCGAATTAACTAACTTAGTTTGATATTCATCATTTATTAATAAATTTCTTTCTCTTTTATTTGAAAGAAAACCACATTCAATTAAAACTCCGGGTATAGTAAGTTTTTTATACATATAAATAGAATCACTCAATTTCTTTTCATTCATCGGGCTATCTAAATCTTTTTTTAATTCTTTTTGTATCACCTTCGCTAATTCTTTATTATCTTTTGTATAAAATACTTGAGCCCCATAATACTTATTATTATCTAAATAATTTATATGGATACTTATATATAAATCAGCATTAGAATTATTTATCAATAAAATACGATTATCAAAATCACTCTTCTTTCTTCTATTAGTATTAGGACTGCTTAAATCATAATCTCCATCTCTAATTAAAATAACATTTGCTCCCTCTAAAATAAATTTTTCTCTTAACTTCAAGACAATCTCTAAGTTTATATCACTTTCATAGATACCACCAACACTTGTCCCTTTATCTTTTCCACCATGTCCTGCATCTAAAATAATAGTTTTACCCTTAATATTAACCTTTTTAGTAGAACCATAAGAAATAGTTGTTGTTAATAAAATCAAAGTTATCAACATCACAGTTAAAATAATTTTCTTCATACTAAATAAATATTCAATATTTTAATAGTCATTACAAATAAAAAAGAAATAACCTAAAGTTATTTCTCTAACATAGTCCCAACATAGTAATATTCTTGATTATCTTTTTCTTTAAATGTATGAACAAAAGTTAAGTTATCCGCATTTCTTAATTCGTAATAATATTCTGTACTATCAGTAGAATGTAAATAAATATTATCATACCCAGGATGTTGTGCTTTAACATTACTTCTATTATCCAACAAATAACCTTTTTCATATATCTTTATTGTTCCATCAAGATCTTTAGTTACTTTTAATATTGTAAACTTACTTTCTAAATCTCCAGTTACATTATTATTAGCAATATTTCCACAAATATATAAATTATTTTGCATATCTACAATACAACTCTTAGTATTTGAAGGATTAAAATTAACACTAGTATCTAAAACATCATCATTAAATAATTTTTTACTAGTTTGTACAAATAAATCACGACTAAATTTAGTAACTGTACAACCAGAAGATGTCGTAGTATTTTGTTGAGCTGGATCCAAAACAAAATTATTTTGACATACACCAGATCCCCAATATGTTTGTGTTAATATTTCTTCTGTACCTTGTTTAGCGGAATTTAAATAATTAAAAATCATTGTTAATTTAGTACTATTATCTATCGTACTCATATCTATTCCTTTAGTTGAATAAAACATAACATTTCCATTAATTGTCTTATATAAAGAATCTATTAAATCTTTATAATTATTATCATCAGTTATATCAACAGGTCCCTTTTCTTCAACTACATCATTTTGATTATTTTCTTCCTCTTTCATTTCCATATACTTCGTTGTCCCATAAATTCCAACAAAAATACCTAAAGCTAAAAATATAATAACAATCAAAAATATTTTTAAAGCTTTCCCATTTTTCTTTTTATTACCATCTATAATTACTTCGTTACTACTCATACATTTTCACCTTCCAACCCTATTATAATTATAAAAAAAATAACAAAATATAGCAATAAAGATTTATTGAAAATTCTAAGAAAAAGGAAAAAGTTTACAAAGAAAAAACCACACAATGTGTGGTATAAAAACTTTTCTAACGTTTTGAGAATTGTGGAGCACGACGAGCTTTTTTAAGTCCAGGTTTCTTACGTTCTTTACTTCTTGGATCACGTGTAATAAATCCAGCAGTTTTTAAAACTTTTCTATAAGCATCTTCTCTACTTTGATCAGCATCAGCATCAAAAGCTAATAAAGCACGAGTAATACCTAAACGAATAGCACCTGTTTGACCAGAGAATCCGCCACCTTTAACAGTAACATCAATATCGAATTTATCCTCATTACCAGTAGCAACTAATGGTTGTTTTAAATCCATTACTAACACTGCAAAGGGTAAGTATTCATTAACATCTACACCATTAACAGTTATTTTTCCCTTACCAGCAGTCATTCTAACTTGAGCAACAGAACGTTTTCTACGTCCAGTAGCAGTCCATACTTGTTTAGCCATAAATTTAAACCTCCTAGTTTATCTTTAATTCGATTGGTTTTTGAGCTTGATGTTTGTGATCAGGTCCAGCATAAACGAATAATTTTTTATTCATTGCTCTTCCTAATCTTCCTTTTGGTAACATTCCTTTAACAGCTCTTTCAATCATTTCTTCTGGATATTTTTCGATCATTGTTTTAGCATTTCTTTCTCTTAGTCCTCCTGGATATCCACTATGGTTATAATACATTTTATCCATTAGCTTATTTCCAGATAATTTAACTTTGTCTGCATTAACTACTATTACATAGTCTCCACAATCGATGTGAGGTGTATATGTAGCTTTATGTTTACCATTTAAAACAAAAGCAACTTTAGAAGCGAGTCTACCTAAAGTTTGACCTTCAGCATCGATAACATACCATTTACGTTCAACAGTTTCTTTCTTCTCCATAAATGTATTCATATCAATTTTCCTTTCATCGTCCTCCATTGCTTCGCTTTCCCAAGGCTAACAACTTCCGACCAATAAAATGTACCAGTTAAAATTATATGAGAATCTTATTAAAAAGTCAAACAAAATCTTCAAAAATAGCCATGATTTTACTATTTTTTTCATATTTTCATCTTTTTACTTACTAATATTCTATTTTATCCAAATATAAGCCCATAGCAGGTGCAGTATAACCACTCATATTTACATTAGAATCCAACATCTTTTTTACTTTACTAATATCTTCTTTTCCACGACCAACTTCTATCATCATGCCAATTAAATTTCTCACCATATAACGATAAAAACTTTTACCAACAAAAGAAATATATAAAATATCATCTACCATATAAAAGTTTATATCATAGATAATAGCATTACTATTTTCCCTTTCTCCAGAAACAAAATTATGAAAATCATGAATTCCTAAATATAAAGTAGCCACTTCTTTCATTTTATCTATATCTAAAATATAATTAGGCTGAAATACATAATCAGCTAAAATAGGATTGTACCCTCCTATGTTTATCTTATAAATATAAGTTTTCTTTAAAACATTAAATCTTGCATGAAAATCATCGTCAACTATTTTAATATCTCTAACAAAAATATAAGGTTCAACAAGTGAATTTAGTGCTTTTCTTAATCCATCTATACTGATAGAAATATCTAACTTAAAAGTAACACACTGTCCATTTGCATGAACTCCTCTATCAGTCCTTCCTGCTCCTTTAATAACAACATCATGTTTATTTATTATACTTAATGCTTCTTCTAATACTTTTTGGACTGTAATTTCATCATTTAATCTTTGAAAACCATAAAATTTACTACCATCATAAGAAATAACTGCTAAATAATTCATTTATCTCACCTGCACAATATAATAAAAAATTAAACTTATATAAATTAAAACATAAAAATAATCAAAAAGACATAACCTTCTTCGATATTTATATTTAACATTTCTATTTTTATCAAACAATCTATATTTTAATTCTTTTTTTCTTTTTTCTAGTTTCAATTTACTAATTTGCCATATATTTTTAAAATTCTTTATAAAAAATACTAACTTATTCAAAATATTACTATCTAAATAATTAATACCTTCTTTTTCCATCTTCAATAAGTAATCATTATATGTATCAAAAAAATACTCTATAAAAGAATATATATTAATTATAAACATCATAATCCCTTTAAAAGGTATCCCTATTAAATTAACCATATTTATAATAATTGAAATTCCTTTTCCTAAATCTTCCTTTGATGTTGTAAATAAAATTACATTAAAATATAATATCAAAAACATAATTTTAAATACTATCATATTTATTTCTATTAATTCTAAATTCTTACAGTATAAACATAAATATAATAAAATCAAAAAGTATTTTAACTTCCATATAATATATAAATACTTTTTAAAACTAACATTACTTATTAAAATAAGAACAAATACTATACCAATATTTATCATAAATAATAAATAATTAAATTTTAAAAGAATTAATATAAAATAAACAAATAAACCAAATAATTTAACTACAGGATTTATAATATTTAATATTGACTCTTCTCCATTATATAAATAGTTATATTTATTTAACATTACGATATATTTCCTTTATTAATTCTTTTATATCAGTATATTCAGATATCATATGACCTTCTTGTTGAACATATTTAGTAAATGCTATAATCTCAGGCATTTCAATATATTTATATAACTTATCTTCATAAAATATATCTTTATCACCACTAAATGATAATTTACCCTTGTTAATAACATATACTTTATCAACAATATCAAATAAAAATGGTAAATCACTACTAATTAAAATAATCGTTTTCTTAAGTTTATTTTTTAATTTTAAAAATAATTTTCTAAAATATTCTTTATCTCTAAATATCATACAAGATGTAAAATTTTCTAAAATTAAAACTTCAGGATTATAACATAAGACGCATGCTAATTTAACTTTTTTTAATTCTGTAAAAGACAAAGTATTTACCTTTTTATTTAAATAACTATCATCTAAACCAACAATCTTTAAAGAATCAGCTAAATGTTTAGCCATATTACTTGGTTTATATTCATAATTTTTCATCGTCTTTTTTAATAAGTTTTTTACTGTATCAGATGAATAATTATCAATATTAGAAGCAGAAACAAATCCTATTTTCTTTCTCAACTCTAAGACATTATCTATATGACTAGTTCTTTTTATTACTAAAGAATCTAATTTAATTTCTCCTTTACTAGGTCTTTTAATAGCCATTACTAAATCCCCAATAATTTGTAAATTTTCACCAATAAAAGCAACTATATCTCCAGAATTAATAATTAAATTAACATCTTCTAAATACTTTTTTTCTAACGATGAGTTTTTATTTTCAATATAGTTTAAATTATTAAAAACTATTTCCATAAATTCCTCACCAACGCTTCCTTATTTAAATATACTTTATTAATTAATCCATAAAGTTTCAATTGAATAGACAAATCAACCAAAAAAGGTAAATTCAAACCTAATCGTTTTAGTAGCTTTTCATTATCTAAAACATCTAAAGTCTTTCCATCTATAGCACTTATCCCATTATATAGACATAATATATAATCAGTATATAAAACATCTTCCATATTTGTAGTAACATTAATTAAAATAATGTTCTTCGAATTCAAGTAATTTAACAATAATATTTTTGTTCTTAAATTTAAATTATTTAACAAATCATCTAATGCTATATAAGCAGGTTCAATAATAGCATAAGATAATATCTTAACTAAAGTTTGATCATTTAAGGATAACATATTAAGATTCTTATTTAATAACTTATTTATCCCAAAATACTCATTTATCTCATTTATTCTCTCTTTTATGATAGTGGGTTCAATATTAATATTTTCTAAAGAAAAACGTAATTCATTTTTTACAACATCAGTAATAAAAGAAGTATCCTTAAAAACAACAGCAATACACTTTCTTAATTCCCAAAAATTTTGTTCATTAACTTCAACACCGTTAATTACTATAGATCCCTCATAAGAAAGTTCACCATTTAATAATTTTAATAAAGTAGTTTTTCCACAAGCTGAAGGACCAATAATACTCAATGTTTTATCTTTTCTTAATGTAAAATTTAAATTATCAAATACATAATTTTTATTATCATAGGAGAATTTTAAATCTTTTATTTTTATATTACTCATAAAAGTCACCCACTTACGACCTTATTATACATAAATAAACAAAAAAGAAAAGTGTTTTTACTTTTCTTTTCTATTTATTGCCAAAGTATTAAGATATAATTCATAATTTTGCTTCTCTTTCTTAGCTATAACTTGTAAAATTATTCCTGTAACCCAGAACAATAATGACATCATTATAGCAAAACAACTTACTATTAAACTAGGAAATTTTTCAACTAAACCTGTTTGAAAATATCCTATATATGCTGGTAATCCTATTAATATACCTACTATTAATAATAATATCGCCCAAATATTGAAAAACATTGCAGGTTTATATTCTTTAAATAAAGTTGCTATTGTCTTTAATACTTTTAAACCATCACTATATGTATTTAATTTTGATACAGATCCTTCTGGTCTATCTCGATAGCTTACTGGTACTTCTACTAATTTAAAATTTTTATCTACAGCATGAATTGTCATCTCTGTTTCTATTTCAAATCCCTTTGATAAGACTGGAAACCCTTTAACAAATTCATAACTAAAAGCACGATATCCTGTCATTATATCTTTTACATCATTTTTAAATAAAAAATTAATTAACCATCTAACAATTCTATTGCCGAAATTATGAAAAGGTCTTTTATTTTCTGTAAAGTAAGTTGAAGATAAACGATCTCCAATTACCATATCTGCTTTTCCATTTAAAACTAAATCACACATTTCACGAGCATTCTCTTTTGGATATGTATCATCCCCATCAATCATCAAATAACAATCTGCTTCTATCTCTCTAAACATTGTTCTAATAACATTTCCTTTGCCTTGACGATACTCATATCTAACTTCTGCTCCTGCTTTTAAAGCAATCTCATCAGTTCCATCAGTTGAATTATTATCATATACATAAATAGTTGCATTAGGTAAAACCTCTTTATAATCTTTAACAACTTTCTCTATTGTTTTTGCTTCATTATAACAAGGAATCAATACAGCTATCTTTTTTTCATTATTTTTCATAATACACCTCATTAACTTATTATACTAAATATTATTTAACTTTTTCTAAAATTTTTATCTATAACAAATGATACCATTAAAGGTAAAGAAAATACAAACGGCAAAGCATACCTAAAATAAGTATTAGCAGGACTAGCTATACATATCAAAATAGATATTAAAGCTGGTAAATACACAACAATATATTTATACTTCTTTCGATAAATAACATATCCCGTTAATAAAATAACTATCCATGTTGCAACTCCAATATTAGATATCAATCCAAGTATCGGAATTAAAGGAAATGCTATAGCAAAAGAAGAAAGTACATCGCGCACACCATTTAAAGAATTATAATGATAATCAAATCCATCTTTTATAATTCTTGTATCATATTTATAATAAACATACCAAGATAACTTATTAGGATAAAAATAACCATAAACGTTATTTATCGTAGCATCTATATATGTCCCAGGATGTTTTATTAAACCCTTAAACCAAACTTTAAAATATTCTTTCAATTCCTCATTAGTAGTATACTTATTGTAATTATTTTTTACTGGATCTGCAAGTTCTGGATCATATCTATCAGCTATATCATTATAACCTAAAACTTTATCAATAATTTTCTTATCTTCCGCAGACAAATCCTCTTCATGATACTTCACATATCTCGCTGTTTGTTGAAAAGGAATTGATAAAACTTCTCTAATACTACCAGGAGTAATTTTAAATGCTGGTAATATAACATTATTATAACAAGAAGATAAAAGAATTGTAATTATAAAAACAAGTCCTAATCTTTTCCAATCTTTCTTAACACTTAAAATTAAGAAAGGAAAAGATAGTAATATAACATATAATCCATTATTTCTAAATAAGATAACCAATAACATTAAAACTATCATTAACATATAAGAAATAAATTTTAATTTCTTTCCTTTGTTATTTAAAATTTTATGTAACATAATAATATAAAGAATAATAAATGATGTAAAAATAACATCTTTAACACCACTCATTGCATATAAAGGAAACATAGGTACTAAAGAATAAATTAATAAAGTAATAAAAGCAAACTTACTAGATACATTATTCTTTAACATATATTTAATTGTATAAGCTAAAGTAAATGATAAGATTAATATTTGTATAAAACTATATAAAAATAAGCCAAAATTATCGTTAACTAACAAACCACCTAACTTTAAACATCCACCTAGTAATAAAGTATGTATAACAGGATGATGATTAGTTATTACCACATTCTCATCTAATAAAACAGCATAATCAGCATATTTAGTTCTAATTCCAAAAAATTGTTTTATTTGATAACTAGGATCAGGACTTAATATAATAGGATAAAAAGAAATTATATAAGGTAACCAACATATTAATATAACTATTAAACTAAATATAAAAGGATGTTTTTTAAATAATAAAAT
Organism: uncultured Bacilli bacterium; assembly: GCA_944332265.1. Taxonomy (GTDB): domain Bacteria; phylum Bacillota_I; class Bacilli_A; order RF39; family UBA660; genus Coprovivens. The sequence continues at coordinate 12,016 of CALVJQ010000016.1, read as the reverse complement.
AATCTTATTTTTACTTTCTTTAACTTCATTTTTATCAATTTTATCATAAATCATATTAACTAAAATAAATATAATAAAATAATATCCTATAGCCATAACAACAGCTAGTATAAAGAAAATTAAAGAATTAAAAATCAAAGAACTATTTCCATATTCTTTATAACTTAATCCAAAAATTAATAACAAAGAAAAAACAATACTAATTACTCTAGTTATAACATTACCTTTAAGATATTTTTGATTTTTTTTAATAAAAAAATAAATAAAAATAAATAGTAATAATGTTCCAAATAAATTTAAATTTAAGACTTCCATTCCATTAGAATAACTTATCGTTTTTGCTTTTTCATATAAATCTAAGCATACACACGGATTTATCCCAATGGCTATTAAAGAAAACAAAGATACTAAAATAATTTTTATTTTGTTTTTCATACTTCACCTCTACTTATATTTTAATACTGACACAGCTTTCCCTTCTTCTAAACTTTTTGCCACATCAATTATTCTTTGATTAGATGAACCTCTAAACTGAACATCAAAACTTTTTAAATCTAATACAAATCGACCATCAACTAAAACATCTATATTTTTTAAAGCTTCTAAATAATGCGAATTCTTTTTTGCAAGTTCTAAAAGTTCTTCAAATGTATAACCTGTATAACACCACACATTCATTCCACATTCATGAACATGTTTTGCAAGTTCTTCTAAAGCTTCTATCTGCATCATTGGATCTCCACCAGAAAACGTAACACCCGTTTGATATTCTAAGTGATCAATCTTCTTCTTCATTTCATCTATTGATACTTCAAATCCACTATTAAAATCATGAGTCTCTGGATTATGACATCCAGGACAATTATGAGAACATCCTTGAAACCATATAACACTTCTAATACCTTCTCCATCAACTATACTATCTAATTGAATATTTGGATTAGCTAATTTAACATAACCTTTTTTCATAAAACATCTACCTCATTCAAATTATATCATACAAAAAAAAGAGAGAGTATATTATTCTATCTCTTCTTCATAATTATCATCATTTATTCCAACTATATTACCATTATCATCATAAACAAGATTTAATGAACTTGATTCCAATAAATTTTCTAAATATTCATTTTTTTCAATTAAACTATAATTTTCTTCTCTTAATCTATCTAGTTCATCATAATATTCTTCAGTATTCCCTTTTATTTTAGAAATATTCTCTTTAGAAGCTGTAATAACTACTTTAAATATATCATTATAATTTGATATCTTTTTTTCATTTATATCTTTAATAACAGTCCTAATTAATTTCATAGTTTCCGAATCATTTCTATATGAATAAATATTAATAAAATCGTTATAGTTATAAACAGAGACATTTTCATAAACAGGATATTCGACTTCAATTTGAACATTATCAATATTTTTCTCAACAAATATATAATCACAATAATAACAAGTACTATGGACTTTCAAATTATCGTTCATTTCAACTTCAAAAGTCTCTTTTTCTTTAGGTACCTCTTTTTCAACATAGTCAAATTCAGTAACTGCAATCATTGAAAAACCACCACCTAAACCAATCAATATAATTGAAACAATTGTAAGAATAAATACTTTTGTTTTATTAATTCTCTTACTAACGATAAAATTATATAACCCTTCCATTATAATAATACTAAATAAAATACATCCAATTAATAAGATAAACAAACTAACAAACATTAATCCTGTTTTAATAAATAGAAAACTACAAGCTAATAATCCAACTAATATTAAAAGAAGAATAGCTAAAGAAAATAATATCATTCCTGCTATAAATTTTCCAAAAAAAACTACTATCTTTCCTAACCCAGCTAAAAAACTAAAATTGGAATGTTTAGGATCACGTATAATTACCTTATCTTTCTTTTTCTCTAAATATATTACATTCTTATCTTTTTTATTATCTGTTGAATCGTTTTCGTTTAAATTTTCTTCTGGGATACTTTTATCATCATCTTCAACTTCATCAACAATTTCATAATAATCTAAATATCTAATCTTAAATATATGTAATATAACTGCCACACCAAGTATTACAGCTATAAATATATATAATCCTTTAGCTAAAGCATACAAAATATAAAAAAATGTTGATGGTAAAAAACTAAATATATTATAAAATACACCACTACCAATTAAACCAATAAATACTAAAATGCCTACAACTATAAAAGCTATAATCATTTGCTCTAATAAACACAATATAATCTGTTTAAATTTCATAGAACTAAACATATCTACAACTTTAGTTATATAAAGAAAAAAACTAGATATATATTTATTACTTATTCTATTTACAGCTTTCTTCTCTACTACATCAGATATATTTTCATTTATCAATTCATTTATATTAAGTTTAAATAGTTTACATAGCTGTAAAACTTTATCCATTTCAGGATATGACTGACCAGATTCCCATTTACTTACAGATTGTCTTGATACTCCTAATTTCTCGGCTAATTGTTCTTGAGATAAATTATTATCTTTTCTTATCTTTTTTAAATTATCTGCTAAATTCATTATAATTCTCCTTTACATACTCGAATTATATCTTTTAAGCTGGTTGCACACTACCAATTTTAAGTTGATTTTTGACAAGTTTGAGTTGCAACAACTAAAATTACACTTATTTTACTATAATAATTTAAAGATAACTATAATAAATGTTCCAATAATAATTTTATTCCTAAAATTATTAAAACAACCCCACCAAATACTTTAGCTTTTCTATCCCATCTCTTAGATAAAGAACTTCCTAAAATAACACCTAAAAAAGACAAAATAAACGTTATAACTCCAATAATAATAATTGCTTTAAAAATATTAACTTTATATAAAGCAAAAGTTATTCCAACTGAAAAAGCATCGATACTTGTTGCTAATGCTGGACCTAACAAAGAAACAAGATTAAAATAACTATCATAATTTTCTTCTTTATTTACTAAAGAATCATATATCATATTACTTCCAATAATAACTAATAAACAAAATACAATATAATGATCAATTGCTAAAACTATACCTTTAATTTCATTTCCCAACCAATAACCAACAAAAGGCATTATAGCTTGAAACAAACCAAAACACAAACCAATTTTAAAGCAATTAATAAATATTATCTTATTACAACCAGTTCCTTTACATACAGCCACTGCAAAAGCATCCATAGCCAATCCTAAGCCAATTAAGATAAGTTCTATACAATTCATAATAGTCTCCTATTATAAAATATTAAACTATTATATTTTTATACCAAATAAATTAATTAAGATATTCTCTTAAAATACCACTATAAACAATATCTAAACCTTTTATATTATTAAAATCTTCAGGTTTAATTAAATCAGGTAATTCATTATTAATATTTGATTTTTCTAAAACATATTTGACAAATTCTGCACAATAAAATGATTTTTCTCTTTTAAATTTTAAATGAATAGCTACACATATTAACCCAATAATATTATAATGATATTCTCTTCTATTATTTTTAATATCTTTTATTACATTAACAATCTCTTCATAATTCTCATCAGGTACTTGTAAAGAGTATATTCTTGTTTTTGTTTTTTTAAATCTACGATAAGTTCCTTTATCTACTCTTTCATGAACAAAACCACCAAAAAAAGGATTATAAGCATTTAATCTTCCGAAGCTATACATATGTTGCAAATCTTCATCTAAAGCTATTGATACATGAGAATATTCTTTTCTAGTATATATTTTAATTAATTTAGATAAAATTGTCCCTGTATAAGTCAAAACAATATAAATCTTCTTCATATAAACCACCTACTACAAAAAAAGAATTACTTAACTCTCATCACTATTATTTTTATCTTCTTCATCATCAATAATCATTAATATTTTTTCTCCATCCAATGTATATAAATATTTTTCTCTAGCATATCTATCAACATATTCAGGATCTTGTAACTTAATAACTTCATTATTTAAAGAATCTTCTTCTTCTAATAAAATCTCATACTTTTCTTTCAGTTCCTTAGTATTTTTTTTGTTATTATATATTTGAACAACATCATTAAAAACTGTACTAATTAAAATAACTATAAAAATAACAACAGAAAACAACAAAAAACCAATTCTATTTTTAGAATTTTTAACACTTTTTTTATTTTTCATATTTTTTTTATTTTTAGTGTTACTCATCTGCTATTCTCCTTATTATCATAATTATAACATAGTAATAAAAAAGAAAATATTAAATATAATTATCATTTACATTTCTTAACAAAATTAATAAAATATCCCAAAATAATAGCTATTATAAAATAAATATTTAAAATACCATTATTAATTTTATATAATATAACTACATATAATAAACTTATATTAAATACATATAAAACAGATAGAATACTTTTAATCAAAATATTCTTCTTCTCGATAACAAACAAATTAAATCTATTACCTAAATATACAAACTTCCCATAAAAAAAAGAAAATATTAAAAGAAATAACTGAGTATATGAATTCATTACTTAAATAATTTCCCAAGAATTGATTCTTTTTCTTTATTCTTATCATTATCATATGTAATACTATTAAAAGTTCCTTTAATACTTACTTTTCCATCATGTGTATCTAATTTTACAATTTCTAAATTTTCTCCCTTAAGTAGGATAATACCCATAATACTTTCCATCAAAAATTCTTCACTATCAAAACTAATAATCTTATCAATTCCTGTTAAATATATTAAACCTCTATCTATAATTTTTACATCATGTTTTATATTATCATAGTTATTATCCATATTATCTCCTCTTAATTAATAATATGAACAAAGCAAAAAAAAAAGAACAAAAAAACTTAAAGAAATTCTTTAAGTTATAATTCTATTTTAACTAATTCTTCACCAGTTTTTTTCATTTCGTCATATGCTTTAAAAATTGCATCTTCGAACATTTTTCTAGTTTCTTGATTAACTGGATGAGCTACATCGTCATATACCCCTTCAGACACTTTTCTGCTAGGCATAGCGATAAACATTTTATCATCACCTTGAATTAATCTGATTCCTGTAACAACAAAAGATTCATCTAATGTTACAGTAGCAATTGCTTTCATACGAGAATCTTCTTTCTCTTTGTTGCGAAGAACTACCTTTGTAATCTTCATGTAATAACACTCCTCCCAAGTCTATCACTCTACATAAAAGTCTCAACTTATCTTAAGTTTAATCCATATTAACAATAAAATCAAGATTATTTTACTAATATCTTGATATTTCCAATTAAAACATCAGTATAATTAAAGCTTTTTTTCCCTCTTACTGTTTTAACAATAAAAATATTACGATAACATTCACTTATAGTCCCAAATATTGTTTCTTCCTTATTTCTAATTCCTAATACTTTAACAAAAACTTCACGACCAAAATTATTATTTATAAACTCTCTAGCTTCATTAATAGTTCTCATCTAGGATACCCCACATACATAAAACCATTAACTATTAAGCCACCCATACCATCTTTGCCATACTTCGTTTTACCTAATAACTCAATTAAATTAACTGTTTTATTTCTTTCTGTAAGTGCAATAGTTGTTGCAATAATTGCCGGATCTAAAGCATGAATATTTACTCTTTTAGGACTACTAGCAAAATCAGCACCAGCTTTTATTAATTCTTCATAATTACTCTGACAAGCTCCTGCAATTATTAACAATTTGTCATGACTTTTTTCATAAGACCTTGCTGCTTTTACAGCTCGGATAAAATTTTCAGAATTCTTATAATTAATTACATCTAGTATATTATCATTCTTCTTTAAATATGCATCATGTCCCGTAATTATTAAAATATCAGGTTTAATACTATCTAATAAAGCTTTCATATTTGATTCTAATTCTTTTTCATTAATAGTTTTTCCATAAGCCAAAACACGATTAGTATTATAAAATTTAAGACATTTCTCTAAATAATCCTTATCTCCATCTAAATGTAAAATTCTAGGAGGTAAATAAAAAAAATCATCACGATCGATATTTTCAAAAATTTCTTTATTTAACATTTCATCAGAAAAAGTATCCTTTCTTTCTTCATCATTACAAAGACACAAATCAGAAATAGGACTATTTGCAATTAATCGAACATCAAAACCTTTTAAAATAGCTTCTTCATTATTAATATCTATTATAATAAATACAATATCATTATTATAACTATTACGTGTAACATAATCTCCTACTTTAAAATTCATTTTATCACCTATTAAAAGATATGAAAAAAAGTAAGTATATATTACTTACTTATTACATTAGCTATTTCAATAAAACAATCTAAACAAACCATCTCTGCTCTATCACTTAAAGATAATCCATATTTATTTAAAACTTCATTAATAATATCTAGATTATAACTACTTAAATTATTTTTTAAATTCTTTCTTTTCATTTTAAAAGCATCTCTAACTAATTTATTAAAAACATCAAAGTTAGTAGCAACAAAACCATCATTTCTAGGTGTTAGTTTTATTACTGCACTATCAACTTTTGGCATCGGATCAAATGATTCTCTTGATACAAAAAATAATTTTTGAACGTCATATAAATATTTTAATAAAACAGTAATAGCGCCATAATCCTTAGTTCCAGGAATTGCACTTAACCTATTGGCAACTTCATTTTGAACCATTAAAACCATTGCTTCAAATTCTAAATTAGAATTACTTAATTTTTCAATAATTGGTGTAGTAATATAATAAGGCAAATTCGCTATTACATAAAGTTTATTATATTTATAATCTGCTAAAAATTTATTTAAATCAATAGTTAAAAAATCTTGATAAATAATATCAGTTTTATCATCTAAAAAATTATCTAAATACTTTTTAACTCTGGTATCAATTTCAAAACAAATTAAATTAGCATGAAATAGTTTTAAATATTTAGTCAAAGCTCCTTGACCAGGACCAATTTCAATAATTAAGTCATCTTCCTTTATATCGACAGAATCAATTATTCTAGTTAAAACACTTTTATCTTTTAAAAAATTTTGTCCTAAACTATGTTTATGTTGAAAATTTCCCATTTTATTCTTTACCATCCATTTCTTAAAACTTCATAACTTATTTTATGTCTACCAACATACCTGCTGGCATCTTTTTCCGTAGGCATCAATAAATCTATATTATTTCCCAAAACACCACGATCTAATACAATAGCATAAATAGGTTTTTCAGATAATGATTTAAAATCAAAGCGAATAACTGAACCACAAGGCAAAACTTTAGAAGAAGCAACAATTCTTACATTTCCAAATTCTTTATCCGGATATGTAACAACTCCATTTTTATAAACATTATATGATGTTTTACAAGCTAATGTCCCATTACATAAAGGACAATCAGCTGCATACCCAGTTAAATCACCATTTAAAATAGTTAAAACATCACTATTTAATCTATTTTCTTGATAAATAACTTCTTTTGGTTTTTCTTCTTTTTCCTTTTCCGCCATAGCATTCATTCCTAAAGTAACATTAAAATTAAAATTTTCTGTCTTAATTTTAACTCTATCACTAACATTAGCTTGTACTAGAAAAATCAATATTAGAAGAACTAATATTTTAAACCCCATCTTTATCCAGTTAAATTTAATCATAAATTTCACCTCAAAAAGATAAAAAATATGATAGCATTTATTAATTTAAATGTCAAAACACTTCCTTACATTGGCATTAGTTACCTGTGCTAAAGAAGACATAGAAACATTTTTTAAATCACATATAAAGAGAGCTATATCATTAATATGTGACGAATCATTCTTCTCACCACGAAAAGGAACTGGAGTTAGATATGGTGAATCAGTTTCTAATACAATATTAGATAAATCAATCTTTTTTAATACTTCTTTTAAATTACAATTTTTAAAAGTAATAACTCCGTTTATTCCTAATAAAAAGCCCATTTTAATATATATACAAGCTGTTTCATAACTTCCACTAAAACTATGAATAACACCTTTTACTTTATACTCTTTTAAAATATTAATTGTATCTAAAGTAGCATCTCTACTATGGATAATAACAGGAACGTTAAACTCTTCAGCAATTGCTAATTGTTTTCTAAATAAATCTATTTGTTTTTCCTTATTATCCTTAACCCAATAATAATCTAAACCTATTTCTCCTATCGCTACAATTTTCTTATCTTTTATATGCTCAACTATAAAATTTAAATCTTCTTCCGTATATTTATCTACATTTTCAGGATGTATACCAATAGCACCATACATAATATCATACTTTAAAACAGATGATAAAACCTCTTTATTAGACTGAATATCACAACCATTATTAATAATTTTTTTAATGTTTGCTTTTTTAATTTTATCAACAATCATATCCAAATCATCGTAATATTCTCTATATATATGACAATGTGTATCAATAAACATAAATATCACCACTAAAATTATATCAAAAAATTATTTCCCGGGAAATAATTTAATAATTTATTATTATTTCCCAAAGCAAAAACAAGATTAAAATTAATCTTGTTTTAAATCAATACGATCAAATAAATGAACAGGTTCTCCTAATTTTATTCCAGATAATAGCTCACCAAATTCAAAAGTAGAATCAAAAGTATTAACTGTAGAATTTAATTGAGTCATAATCTTATCAGAAGTATCCGGTAAGAAAGGATTTAACAATACTGCACATATTCTTATACTTTCTAACAAATTATATAAGACAGTCCCTAATCTTCCAATTTTTGTCTCATCCTTAGCTAAAATCCAAGGAGTAGTATCATCAATATATTTATTACATTTTCTTAATACATCAAAAATTTCTTGCAACGCTTCTCCCACTTTAAGTTCATTCATCTTAGAAGAAACTTTTTCATTTAAATCTAATACTGCTTCAATTAATTCACTATCAATATCTTCATAAGAATCATTTTTTTGAATAATACCATCAAAATATTTATAATTCATGCTAATTGTTCTATTAACCAAATTTCCTAAGATATTAACTAAATCACCATTAATACGTTCAATTAATAAATCCTTAGTAAAAACTCCATCAGCAGAAAAAGGAATCTCATGTAAAAAGTAATATCTAACTGCATCTACACCAAATTCTTTAACTAAATCATCAGCATAAACTACATTTCCTTTTGATTTACTCATCTTTCCATCAGCCATAATTAGCCAAGGATGACCAAATATTTGCTTAGGTAATGGCAAATCCAAACTCATTAAGAAACAAGGCCAATAAATTGTATGAAACCTTATAATATCTTTACCAATCAAATGCAAATCGGCTGGCCATCTATATTTAAATTCTTCTGTACTTTCATCAAAGTCAAAACCAATATTTGTAATATAATTAGTTAAAGCATCAAGCCAAACATAAACTACGTGTTTAGAATCAAAATCTACAGGTATTCCCCAACTAAAAGAAGTACGAGAAACGCATAAATCTTGTAATCCAGGTTTTATAAAGTTATTAATCATTTCATTCTTTCTTGCTACTGGCTGAATAAAATCAGGATGTTCTTCAATATATTTTTCCAATCTATCTTGATATTTAGATAATTTAAAAAAATAAGCTTCTTCACATTTAGGCTGAACTTCTCTACCACAATCTGGACACTTACCATCAACTAATTGACTTTCTGTCCAAAATGATTCACATGGAGTACAATACATTCCTTTATATTCACCCTTATAAATATCCCCTTTATCATACATATATTTAAATATATGTTGAACTACTTTTTCATGATGAGGATCTGTTGTTCTAACAAATCTATCATAACTAGTATTCATTATATCCCAAATTTCTTTAATAACTTTAGCTTTTTCATCAACAAACTGTTGAGGAGTTAATGAAGCTTCTTTAGCTTTTAGTTCTATTTTCTCCCCATGTTCATCAGTTCCAGTTTGAAAATAAACATCATAACCTTGCAATCTTTTATATCTAGCAATTGCATCAGCTAAAACAATTTCATAAGTATTACCTATATGAGGTTTTCCTGAAGTATAAGCAATTGCTGTACTTATATAATATTTTTCTTTTTTCATTTTATTTCCCACTTTCATCAGGTTTTCCACTCCAACCTGTTCTTTCTTTTTCTACATCATCTTCATCATCAACAGTATAATACTTCATAAATATACCTTGACCAAATCCTTGACCTGCTTCTACCTTAAACACTTTATCTCCATGATTTTGTAGAGCAAACCACATATGTCCTTCATTATCAGGATTATTATAAAAATCAGCATCTATTATTCCAACTTGGTTGCACATCCGAACATTCCACTTAAATCCCATGCTACTTCTAACAAATAACATTAAAGTTTCATCTTCTGGATATATAGCTTTAATTCCAGTAGGAATCTTCTTAACTTCACCTGGTTTAATTTCAAAACTTTCTATTGCAAAAAAGTCATAACCAGCACTTGCTTTAGTACTTCTTTTAGGTAATAAATAACTATCATATAAGTCTTTATCATCCTTTATATCTTTTTTAAATTGTTTAAAAGATATCTTTTCAAATTTTCTCACAATAATCCCTCCTATAAATATTCTTTTAATTCATAAATAGACTTAATTACTTTATATCTTTTACTTCTTCTTTGATCATTCATAGTTAAATAATATGAGTACAAACCAAAATCCATAGCTCCTTTAATATCAGATTTAAAAGTATCTCCTACCATTACTACTTCATCTTTATCAAAACCTTCACAAGCTTTCTCAAACATTGCTCCACCAGGTTTCTTATTATATTCATCACTAGTTAATACTTCATCAAAGTATTCATAAATACCATATAGTTTCAATTTACTAACCTGTTGATCTTTAAACCAATTAGTAGCTACAACTAAAGAATATTTACTACTTAAATACTTTAATAATTTTATTAACTTTTCATCTTTTTCAGGTACCAACTTACTTAAATAGCTTGTCCATACTTCAACAAATATATCGGGTATTTCTTTACCAATAGCATTTCTAAAATATCTAGACATATCTCTTTTATCAAATTTTCTGTGATGCTTTTCATAATCTAACATAGCTGTATTAAACTTAATAAATTCATCTTCTTCAAAGGAAATTCCAAAGTAATTATAAGTCTTTTCTACACATTTATCCCATTCCTCCAACCAAGGAATCAATGTTTTATCTAAATCAAATATAATTCTTTTAATCACTTCATCACATCCTAAAAAAAAAACTCATAAATATAAGGACGAGAAATACCCGCGGTACCACCTTAATTTATGAGTTATCATACACTTTATTTCTTAACGCGAAAACACGTTTTGACTCCAGAGCCATGTTCTCAATATTTTATAAAATTCTTTGCACCAACCAGAACTTCTCTTCTTATAAATATATTGATACTCTTTCCTTCATTGCCAAATATAGAAATAATTTAACATAAAAAAATAATTAAATCAAGAAATATTAAGTTCTAATTGCAAAAGTCTACTAATTAAAACACCTATATTGTAAGCATTATCTTGATTATCATCAAAAACAACTATACTACCTTCAATACCTTCATTTGTTACAATAGGAACTACATTATATATTCCACTAACTTTATTAGTTCCAAATACAAAAGACATATTTTTAGCTTTTAAAGATGCAGCATTATTTACCAAAGATAAAAATTCTTTATCTAATGTATCCCCAATATCAACAATATTAGAAAATATAACATTGTTTTTATTAGTAAATATTATTTTCACATTAAAAATTTCTATAAAATTCTTTATAATTTCTATAACTTTATAATTATTATCCAGATTACTATATTTAGTTAATAATATATTCTTATCATTACACGTAATACTCAAAATATCACCAGTATTTATTTTTAATTTCCTTCTAATATCCATAGGAATAACTATTCTACCTAAATTATCAATATTTTTAACAAAATTAATGTCTTTCATAATACTCTCCATTCTCTATTATTATT
>CALVJQ010000015.1 GCA_944332265.1 uncultured Bacilli bacterium | reverse complement strand
AGCATCGTTTGTAGTCTCTTCTATTTTATAGGGATCAAAATAAATTATTTTATTATCAGCTATTTTAATACTACTATGACAATTAATTGTTATTTTATTTTTCATATTGTTTTCTCCTATCTTTCTTTTTTATTACTTCTACTTTTATTTCTTCGGCTTTTTGTTTACGGAAGGTAATTATTGTTACTCTGTTATGGCAATTAGGACATGAAGCATGATTAATTCCCCTTTTTTTAGGTAGTGGTAATTTTAAAGTAGTATGACATTTAGAACATTTTCGATAAACATATTTTTTACGATCTTTAAAATTACGAATCATATTAGAAAATGGTTTTAAGATAATTTTCTTTATTTTTAAATAATAATTATTTTCTTTTCGTCGTGCTTCTTTGTTTTTAGAAAATAAACGAAATAGAATAATTACTATTAATAGTATTTTAATGATATCTAAATAGAAATTACGAATAAAGATAGTTACAACTACTAATATTAGAGTGATAACAATAAGGAATTTATTTAAAGAATCTATAAAATTATTTATAGCTAGTTTGATTATATCTTTTTTATTTATCATATTTTCTTCCTTTCTTTTATTATTATAATTGATAATTATTAGAAAATGGTGATTGTTTTATTAAAAGTTATTAAATTATTTAGACCAATCTTCTTTAGAATCAAAGCCATTTTGAGTCTCCCATTTTTCGTGTTCTTTTCTGGCATGACGTATAGCTTCATTAGATTTAATATTACAACAACTTGCTCCTTCGGTTATAAAGAAGAATTCTAAATTATATTTATCGGCTAGTTTTTTTACTTCTTGACAAAGTTCACGAGCTTTTTGGATTTTTTTATTTGGCATAATAATCACCTATCTATATTATATATTTTTTTAATAAAAATAAGAAGACTTATATGTCTTCTTAACTAAGATATTCTTGAGATATTTTATTTTTGAAACTAGTATGTCCTTCAGGAATTGTTTCATTTTGATAAATATTATTATATTGATTAATTAGAGAGGTTACTTCTTTATTGTTACTATAATTAGATATTTTTATGATACGATTTATATCAGTTGTTTCTAATTCACCAGTAGTTGGTATGATAGTAGACATTAAAAGATAATAAGTATTATTTTCAAGGAGATATCCACCTTCTAAGAAAGTATAACTTTTCTCATCTTCATTTATGCCACCATATTGAACTAAATTTAATTTTTTGTTTAATGGTAAATTACCTTTTATGTTTTTTATAACTTCGATTTCGTATATAGTATAAGGATCTGTTACTGTTTTTTTACCTATTAATCCGTCTGATACTTCAATGGGATTACGGTAGTCAGTTTTTAAAATCTTATTTACTTTAGCTATATAAACATAATCACTTACACCAACTGCTATTTTAGGATTTGTTGTATCGTAGCGATATGATGCGCTTTCATATGTAACTGGTAAACCTTTATAAGTTTTTAAATTATCTTCTTTATTATTAAAGAAGATAATTGTAAAAATAGGAATTGTTAAAATAAACATAATTACGCATGATAGTATTAATTTCTTCATTTTTGACCTCTCTTTTTTTACACGTGATTAACCTCTAGCTTTTTTATACTTCATATTTTGATTTAAAGTTATCTACTTTAGATGAAGGAATAATTTGATTTTTATATGCTTCTTTATATTGATCAACGATATTAATTGAATTCTTTTTTGAAATAGAATTATTATCTAACTTTATATAAGTATGTTCATTATGAATTACTAAATCACCATTATTGAAAGGAACAAATGCTAAGATAATATATTCTTGACCTTCTTCTAGGAGATATGCGTTTTCATAAAAGGTATAACTTTTTTTATTTTTGTTTAAACCACCTTTTTGAGTTAGTTCAATTGTTTTATTAGATGGTAAATTACCTTTTATGTTTTCTATAACTTCGATTTCATATATGGTAGATGGAATATCGTTTTCATCATATACTGTCTTAACTATATTATTTATTTTCGCTACGAAAACATTATCTACTGCACCAATAGATTTCTCTTTAGTTGACATATCATAAACCATACTTCCTTTAATTTTTTCGACTGGTAGATTTTCTAGATTTTGATTTATTTTATTGAAGGTTATAACTCCCACTTCTAATACAAGAATAATTATTAATATAACTTTTATTTTTTTCATTTTAGCCTCCTAATATTTTTTATAAGCTTCATCATAATTTTTTCGATCTCCCTCACATAGAGTTGTTATTGAAGTAACATAACTTTGCATAACAGAAGATGATTCGCCATCTCTATGATCTAATCCTAATGCATGCCCTAGTTCATGAATTGCGACATTTCTTTTTTTACTAGTATTAAAATTATTCATATAGTAGGTGTTAAAAATAATTTTCCCACTTTTATAAGTTGTACCAGCATAGCCAACGTCGCCCTCATTTTTGTCACTTATTTTAACATCTTCAATTGTGGTTAATGTATCTTCTCTAATTATTCCAGGTTTGTGACTTTCCCATTGATTTATTGCATAATTAAATTGACTAATATATGCTGATGTGCCATCCCAATCTAGGTGTTTTCCGGAATCTACTAAATTCCAATCGGATAATTTTATTGTGTACTCTGCCCAAGCTTTTACTGCAAAAGGTAATAGTAGCGTAACCAAACATAAAATTATCAAATAAGACAAATTTTTTTTCAACATTTTATTTTTCCTTTCTTTCATCTATTTTTTTTATTTTGTTTTTTTTATATATCTCCTCCTTATGGTGCAAGTATAGCATTTATATATAAAAAATAAAAGAGCGCGTTGCGCCCTTTGAGAATTTATTGTTTTTTATAAAATTTGTCTTTTGTTGCTCCACATAGAGGACAGACGAAATCGTTAGGTAACTCCCCTTCTGTTTCATATTCATAACCACATATTTCACATACATAGATATTCTTGGATGGTTTTGTTTCTTCTTTTATATAAGTTGGAGCATTTTCAGGAGATTTTCCTTTTATTACTTCACGATAATATTTATAGGTCATTGGAATATTATCATTAAACTTATTAGATTTTATTATACGAGCAATAAAAATATCATGGGTTTCACAATCGATAATATTGGTTACTTCACAAATTAAATAACCACATGATTCTTCTTTTATAACGTGAAGATTGTCTATTTTTTCATATTCTACTTCAGCAAATTTATTAATATCTTTTGAAGATTTATAACCAAAAGTACCTATTACTTTAGGATCAGTTTTTTCTGATAAGATAGATACAGCAAATTTACCTGTTTTCTTAATTATTTCATTAGTGTAATTGTTCTTGTTTAAGCTTATTGATATAAGTGGATTTTCACTTGTTATTTGACATAAAGTATTGATAACACAACCAACATTTTTATCTAACTTGGCAGTTACTATATACATACCATAGCTAAGATCTTTTAATATTTCTAAATTCATAATACACCTCTATTTCATTATACCATAAATTATTTTAGATATTTAATAGTAAATGTTGTACCTTTATTAATAGCTGAATCGACTATTATATAACCATTATCTTTTTCGATTATTGTTTTAGCTAAAGATAGACCTATACCTATACTATCTTTAGAAGAATTTTGAGCTTTATAGAAACGATCGAAGATATGAGGTAAATCTTTTTTAGATATACCACATCCATTATCTTGAATAATTATTTTAGTAAAGATATCATTTTTTTGATAGGTAATATCTATTTTAGAAGAGCTATTTGAGTGTTCAATACAATTTTTAATTATATTAGTTAGGGCTTCTACTTCCCATTTATAATCACAGTATAAGGATATATCTTTAGAACCTTTAATATTAATTTTTATATCTTTTAAATCACTTAAAGTAGAAAGATTATCTAATACTTCTTTTAGAATTTTACTTAGTGTATTATTTTGACGATTAAATTCAATAGTATTAGCATCAAATTTAGATAATTTTAATAATGAGTGAACTAAAAAGTTAGTATTAGTTATTTTGCGATGAATATTATTTAGTAATTCTCTTCTTTCCGTGGACGAAAGATTGTCTTGATGTCTTAAAGTATCTATCATTAAATTAATAGATGTTAAAGGGGTTTTTAATTGATGAGAGATATCTGATAAAGAATCTTTTAATGATTCTTTATCTTTTTTTAATAAAAGAGTCTGTTCATTTAAAGTGATGGCTGTTTTATAGATTTCATTTTTTAGAAGAGATAAATCTTCTTCTTGATTGTCTTCGATAGCTAATGAATATTGATGGTTATTTAGTTCTTTTAAATAATTAGTTATTTTATTTATTTTAGCTTTTTCTTTTTTATTATAGATAATAATGATTAGAATAATTGTTAAAGAATATATAAGAATAGAAATAATGGTAAAAAGAAAATATTGGTTATTAAGGTTTTGTTGTTTAATACTAAGAGATTCATTTTGAATATTAATACCATATTTTTTAAATAGATCTTCTTCAGTTAAATCTGGATTATTTAGAACTTCGATTATTTCTATTTCAGATAATTCTGGATATGTAGTTTTTATTTTATTAATAAGAGATGATAGTAAAAGATTATTAGTTGTTTGATATTGTTGTCTGAAATGATAATTAGATATTATAAAAAGAGAAAGAAAAAGGAGACTGATAATTATAGATGAAAAAATAGCAAACTTGGTATTATTCTTCATGATAATCTATCCTATAGCCGATACCTTTGACAGTAGTTATAATATCACTATCAAGTTTCTCTCTAATTCTTTTTAGATAAACTGTTACTGTATTATCATTAACGTCATTACCAGTCCAATCCCAGATATTTTCAATAATCGATTCTCTTGTAACTACTTTATTTATTTGGGAGATTAAAAGATAAAATATTTTTAATTCTAAACTAGTTAAATTAATGACATCACCATTTTTGAAGACAACCATTTTATCAAGATCAAAGGTAATATCTTTAACTTTAATAAGATTATTTTTTTTGTAACGAGCGATAATCTTCTTGATACGAACTAGTAATTCTTTTGAAGAAAAGGGTTTAGTTATATAATCTTCAGCTCCTGATTCAAGACAAGATACAATTGTTTCTTCTTCGTCTTTAGCAGTTAAAAAAATAGTTGGTTTTTCTAAATCTTTTATTAATTTCTGATATAATTGATTGCCATTCCCATCAGGTAGAGAAATATCTAAAATATATAAATCATATTCATTATGATAGATTTTATTTTTCGCGTCTTGATAGTTAGATGATATTTCTACTTGGTAGTTTTCTTGTTCAAGAAGATATTTTAAGTTATTGGCAATATCTTGATCATCTTCTACTAATAGTATTTTCATAAAATCACCCCATATAAAAATAGAACTATATAGTTCTATTATACTATTAAATAATGATTTTTAAATGATTTTCTCATTTTTGATAATAAGAATATCTTTATTATATGTTTTTAAAGCTGGTATTAAAGTTGATTCTAAATCACGATTAACAAAAAAGTATATAGGAGTATCTGTTAATATTGTGATACTATGTTTACCAATGATAACTACTTTTATCTTTGACCATTCGAAGAGAATCTTAATACCTTTAAAGGTACTATCTATTAAACCTTTTTTATCTAAAATAAAAGAACCTTTTATCTTACGTTGTTTAGAAATCATTAAACGTAATAGATAGTAAATAAAGTATAGAACTACGATGAAGTTAATGATATGCATTAAACAACATAAAAAGCAAATAAAAGTATTGTAACCAATAAGTTTATATAGTAAACATGTTAGAAGATTATAGACAATAGCAAGCCATAAGTAAATAAAGCCATAATAGGTATAGGAATGAATTTTAGATTGAGGATTTTTCAAATATTTGTTGCGATGGCTTGCTATTCCATAAGCTTCATTATAACAACGAGTAAAGTTATTACTTAGATTATATTTAATAGTTATTCTTCTTTTTAAGAGTTTATTAATTATATTAATAATTTTATTTTTCATAGTATCACCTATCTTATTTATAATATAACATAATCTTTATTATTATACTATAAGAAAAACATCTAATAGTTAGATGTTTTCGTTGCGAATAGTTTCAATTGTATTTTGCTTATTAATCTTATTAATTGAATATTTCATAATACAAGCTATGAGTAAGAAGACAGCTATGATAGTAATTAATATCGCTGGATATGGTAATTCAAAGTACATTGATGAATCATCAGCAGATAGAAGTCTATAGATGATATAAGCAAGAAGACAACCTATTGGAATACCAATGATTAAGGATTTTGTTCCATAAAAGAAACTTTCTAAACGAATCATGCGATTGAATTCTTTCGTTGTCATACCTATACTTTTTAAAGTAGCAAATTCACGACTACGAAGTTCCATATTGGTTGTTATAGTATTAAAGATATTTGTTATTCCTATAAGAGCAATAACGGTAATAAATCCATATAAGAAGATGGCTATTAAGGTATAGAATGATTCCATCATACGTACATTTTCTTCGATGTTATTTAAAGAATAGTCAAAATCTTTTAAAATAAGATCTATTTCATCTTGAAGTTTAGAAGCATTATCTGAGTCGATGTAAATGCTTACAGAATCTTTTATATCTGAATCTAATTTATCATATAGTTCATCACTTATAATTAATAAAGTACTATAATTCATATTTTCTAAACTAAATGGATATTTATTAGTTACTTTAACTAGTTCAATATTTAGAGTTTTATCTCCACCTTCAAAATTCCAGTTTAAAGTGTCTCCTTTTTTATAATTATATACAGATAATGTCTTTTCAACTGATTTATTGTTTTCAAGAACACTTGCTTTTTCATAGTTAATAAGAATTCCTTTATCTTTAGCTTCATCATATGATAGATTTAGAGATTTTAAGTACTCATTATAAGCCTTTTTTCCAATAGCAACGATACTAATAGATGTTTCTTCATAATTTGTTATTATTTTCCCTTCATCGTTTTCGTAGGTATATTTTGTTTTTTCTTTATCGTTAATATCTGGATAGTATTTTAGATATTCTTTACTATATTTGGCTTTATAAGATTCGATTGTGATATATGAATTTCTTGATATTGCATAGTTTTTGATACTATCATCTGTTAGTATTTCATCTATTTTACTTGTTATACCTTTATTATCTTCAAGATTATAATCAAGGGAAATGTTATATTCACTACTACTAAGTTCTTTTTGTGTATATACAAAAGCTAAATTAATGAAGTAGTATAAAGCTATAAATACTGAAACACATACTATAATAGAGATAACTGTAGTACGATATTTTTGACGATTTCGTTTTAAGTTTTTATATGAAACATCGCCACCGATACCAAATATTTTCTTTATGTATCGAGGAGATTTTAATTTTTTGGCTTTTATTTTGATATTTTCACTATTACGAATTGCTGTTATAGGGCTAATTTTAGATGCTCTTCTGGCACTACGCATAGCGGAAAGAAAAATTGTTACAAATCCTAAAGCAATGGCTATAATAAGGGGATAAATTGAAAATTTAAAAATTAAACCAAGATTCATCATATCTTTTAAAAAGTAATTACTTATAATAATTAGAATATAGGATGCAAGAAGGCCACAAATGATACCAAGTGGAATTCCTATTAAAGCAAGAATAAGAGCTTCATAGTAAACGTTCTTTTTTATTTGTTTTTTTGTTGCTCCAATACTAGCAAGCATACCATATTGTTTGATTTTCTCAGTTATAGAAATATCAAAACTATTTTTTATACAGAAAACAGAAGTAACAATTATGATAATAATAACAACTAAAACAACAAGAGCTAGTGACTGCATAGATGATTCTTTTAGAATACCTGATTCTAACATTATTAGATAATTATTAAAATCATACTGATATTTAGCTTTATCTAGTTCATTTTGAATATTTTCTAGTTCTTCTTCGTAGTTATCTGATGAATATATTTCACCATTTTGAAATTTAGTGTATAGTTTTTCATCAATACCTAGAATATTGGCTGTAATAATATCATGGTCTTTTAATCCTTCTTTATCATATCTAACATATAAATCTACTTTTGGATAATCTTTATAATCTTTTAGAATAGTAATAAATGTAAATCCTGGAGCACTATAACTTTCGATACTGTTACTTGGTCTTTCAATAATTCCAACTATTTTATATGTCTTAGTAGTTGAATCAATTATTTGTTCGTCTGATGAGTCAGATGAATTATCTTCTTCAATGAAATAAGGATTGTCTTGAGTTAGTTCATATCCTTCACTATCTACTCTTTTACCAACATCTAAAGTAATGGTATCCCCTACTTCATAGGTGATACGACCGTTTGTCTTTAGATGAGTTGGTATTAAGATTTCTTGATCATTTTCTGGTAGTCGTCCGGATACTAAATTAATAGCTAGATTAGATAAGGCTTCTTTTTCAAATGCTCTTATATAGGCATATGGTTTGTTTTCGTTTTTACTATTACTTAGTTTAGCATAACCAATATTAGCTATTTTATAAATAGTATCAATGTGACGATTATTAGTAAAGTTTTTAATATCGGATATTGGAACCTCTTTAAATGAATAATGGTAATTGCCTTTTTGGCGAATTTCAAAATTAATTAATGAGGCATTAGCGCTAAAGAATAAGGCTGTTACAGCAGTGATTAAAGCGACTGATAGCATAATACCGATAATAGTTACAATTGTTCTTTTTTTGTTTAGTTTTAAGCTTTTAATGGTTAATTTGTTAAGTAAGTTCATTATTAATCCTCCTCAACTATATGACCATCTTCAATTTTTATGATACGATCAGCGGCAGCGGCAATTTCAAGATTATGGGTAATCATGATGACTGTTTGTTTATATTTTTTATTTGATAGTTTAAGTAATTCAACAATTTCGTCGCTTGATTTAGAATCTAAATTACCAGTTGGTTCATCGGCCAAGATAATAGCTGGATGAGTTATCATAGCACGGCCAATAGATGTTCTTTGTTGTTGCCCACCAGATAATTCGTTAGGAAGATGTTTTCTTCTTTCTTTTAAGCCAAGAGTTTTTAAGAGCTCGTTTAATTCTTGTTCATCAGCTTGGCGACCATCTAGTTCTAATGGTAAAGTAATATTTTCTTCAACATTTAGAATAGGAATAAGATTATAAAACTGATAAATAAGACCTACTTGACGGCGACGGAAGATGGCAAGAGTTTCATCATCCATGGCATAAATATCTTTGCCTTCAATGAATACTTTTCCTCTCGTTGGGCGATCAACTCCTCCTATTAAGTGTAAAAGGGTTGACTTACCACTACCAGAGGCACCAACTATAGCAACAAATTCACCTTTTTCAACAGATAATGACACGTTATCTAAAGCAGTTACTTTAGTAGCACCCTTTCCATATATTTTTGTTAAATTATCAACACGTAAAATTTCCATATTTGGACTCCTTTCATGAGTACATCATACTATACTAAAATGACTTATAAATGACAAAAGAAGTTAGTTTTCACTAACTTCTAGTTTATCAGTTATTTTCAAATAGCCTTCATATAAAAGATTATCATCAAAGATTATGACATTATTTTTTATGGACCAATGACCTTTATTAGCAATTAAGAAATCTAAGGCTTCATTATAGATATCTATTTTAGATAGTGTATCTTGATATGTTTTATCTAATTCTTTAAGTAGTTCTTCTTTATTAACCATTTCGGTTAATTCAAGATAAAAGTTACGATAGTAAGTATCAAGATTTTGATTAGTAATATAATTTAATTTAGTAGCTTCAGAATTTAAGTCATCTTTTAATTTATTATAATATTCTTCGATTTGGGCTTTAGTATTTTGTAAATTATCTTTTGATTTAATAAAAGATGGTTTATCTTCACTTAAGTTATCACTACTTAAATAACTGGCAAAAGTATCACTAGCTATTAAAAAGGTATAGTTTTGAATATCGCTATATAAAGCTTGATAATATTCTTTGATATCATTTTCAATATTTTTGTATTTTCCTTTGGTAATTTGACGACGAGTTAAGACTTCATTTATTTTATCATTGGCATTTTGATTTAAATTAATATATTTATTTATTTCTTTTACTTCGTTTTTGATAGTAGTTTCTTTATTTAAATCACTTACTAATTTAATGGCTATGATAGCAATAGCGATAATAATAAGAGATGTAATAATAATAGTTAATATTTTTTTATTCATTTAGTTCTCCTTTCTTAATATATATATGCATTATAAGTATATCGATAGAAAAGAGTAAAATCAATGTTTGGAATTTGATTTTACTCTTTTTTAATGTTTCTTGACAGCTAATAGACTTATTTTATTAAAGGTTTCTATATTATTATAATATGTAGTTAGTTTATTTATGATAGATATTATATCGTTTATCTTTTGATTATCTTTTTTAGAATAATTATTTATTTTATCATTAAGATTATTTAAAGTTTTAAGAGGAGCTATATAAAGAGCAAATTTATAATCAGTTTTTAGAGGGCCATATTTTTTTAAGTATGTTTTTAAAAATGTTTTATAGTAATCATAATTTATTTTATCATCGATATAAGAATAATAGAAAGCTAATTCAGCAAGAGAAACTAAAGGATTATAAGTAGTTATGGATGTATAATTAATTAGATATAGGAAATCTTTTTGCCATAAGATATTAGATAAATAGAAGTCATTATCATTTATACATAAGGAACTATTAATATATTTTAGATTTTCATTAACTTTGTTTATTAAATCTTCAAGAAGAAAATAATTATTATAGATAGTTTGATATAAGGTCTCGTTTATTTTTTGAGCTTTTTTTAAGATTTGTGATAAATCAATATTAAGTTTAGGTTCTTGATATGGTAAAGAGCTTTTAATATTAAGTTTATGAATAATTGCTAAAGTATTAGCTAGTTTTTTTAGATGTTTTTCGTTTAGAGAAGATAATGTTTTATGACTATATGGTTGATATTCATATATTAAATAGTACTTAGAACAGTATTTAATAAAATATTTATCATTAAAAGAAAGAGGTAATATTACATGAACACCATTTGTACTTAGGGTTTTTAAAATATTAAGTTGTTGTTTATGAGTATTTAATACTTTTTCGTTAGGAATAGTTTTATGATTATATTCTAGAAGATAATATTCTTTATTAGGCGTAAAAACATGATATAGAATATCATTTTCTTTAGAAGTTAATTCATAATTATTAACTTCTCCTAGATTAAATGTATTAAATATTTTATTGATGATTTTGAGTCTTTTAGTTTCTTCATTAAACATTGTAACACCTACTTTTAAGATAAGAAAAACATCTATTGTTTTTTAGATGTATATTTAGCAGCTCTTCTAGTAGCATGTGTTTGTCTTTTAGGTGTTGGTTTTTTACTAACTTTTTTAGATGTTTTCTTTGTAACTTTTGGTTTTTCTTTCTTTTCTTCTTTAGAAGTTTCTTCTTTTTTAGTAGCAGATATTTTCAAAGATGTATCTTCAGCCACTACTATATTAGATTCTTCTTTTTCTAAAGGGAAATTAAAATTAGATTTTTCTTCCTCTTCTAATTCAAATTGTCTTATTTTTTCTTGTAAATCTTTAATATACTTAGTTTTAGAGATTTCTCCTTCTAATAACTTAGTTGTAAGATTGGCATCTTGATTATGTTCTATTTCTTCTTTAATAGCTGTATCATCTACAACATCAATTTTTTCTTGATTACGAATTGGAGAAATTTTAAAGCTTCGTAATTCATCTAATTTGTATACGATTGTATTTTCGATATTATCAAGGATGCTTTGATCTTGTTCTTTAGCTTCGGTATCTTCTTTCATATATCGAATTGATTGCTCAGTTGGGGAAATAACACTATCATTCATCTTTAAAATATAGATACATGCTTCATTATAGTGAAGAAGCATAAAAAAGCATGAGTCATTATCATTTTTATAATAAATTGGTTCTCTTAATTCTAATTGAGCATCTACTAAATCTTCGATTGATTTTACTTTAATAATATTTTTTCCAGCTATATTAGGGATTTCTTCTACTTCAACAATTATTGAATCATATAAACGAAGAATTTTTTTCTTATTTTTTATATATATTGTATATTCATCTGGTTCTTCTTTTATATAAATACTTAAGCAAACAGTTAAGATGATAAATAAAGCACTTAAGATAATAGTGAATCCTTTTAAGTTAGCTATTAAAGTAATTATTATAACTATTGCTAAAATAATTAAGGCAATAATTGAACAGATTGTGATTGTCTTTTTGTTATTTGTTTGCATACGATATACTCCTTATTATTCTTCTTTATTTCTGATATCTGATATCTCTACAGCAGGATATCCTATTAGTGGTATTTTAAATCTTACTATACCTATTATATCATCTTTTGCTTTTTTTGTAACGTCTTTTGTATCATTATTATCACCTTTTGTAATTATATATTCTTTTCCTTCTTGAAGTTCAATTGTTAAAATACGATGAGTTACAATTTCTCCTTCTTCTTCAAAAGCAACAATCATCCCTTTTTTTAAGGAGTTAATATTAGATTTATTAGTCTTTTCTAAGATAACAGCATCTCCTCTTTTTAGTTCTGGATACATTGAATCAGAAGCAATAGCTGAGATTGAATAGCGGAAGTTTCCTGATACTAAGAAAATTATTAAAATAACAAAAACTAAAAAAATTCTTTCTAAGTAAAAAGAGAATCCTTTTTTATATTTATTATAGTTTTCTTCATCTTCTTGACGGATTGGTTTACTTATGTTGTAGTAAATTATTAGGGAATAGATAATAAAGAAAATAATTGTTAAATAATTACCTAAATTAGGATAGATAGGTAAAGTAAAAGGAAAAATAAAGGTAATAAGAGAATAGATAAAACATGGATAATATCCAAATCTTTGAGATGTATAACTTAAAAGAAGATTTCTAACGATTGATATTATTATAATAGTAAAATAGTTGTTTAATACAATATTATTATTGAATGAAGATATTAGAAGAATATCTAATATAATATATGAGAATGTAATAAAGTAAGTTTGATTATTTTTTTTATTAGCTTTATTTAATAAGATATATCTTTCTATTTCAGAAATAATCATATAAATTAGTAAACATATAATATTAAAGATATCAATATTATTTTTATATACTCCTGTAGCATTTGATGTTAGATAGATTGTAATAAGATAAAGAGTTGAGATGACAATATATGTATTTTGAATATGAATCTTATCACGATTTCTTTTATTTTTTTTAAAACCTAGAAACAATATGCTAAAAAAAGTTATTAGCATAAAGAAAGAAACATTTAGAGGATGGATTAAGTTATGTAGTTTATCTTTGAAGATAAAAGTAATTAGGGCATATAAAATAATTAGTATATTTATGATATGTAAAGTTAGTTGAATATTCTTAGTTATTTGTTTTTTCATATCCCCTATCCTCCTATTATTGATTATATAATAATCAACAATTAATTACAATTAATATATTGCTGTATAAGAGATATTTAATGCTAATTTTAAATTTAATGGATCATATATTTTCTTTGGTTGTTTAGGATATTTAATGGTAATGAGAATGGTTTTGGTTTCTTTTCCCAGTAAAATATCATCTATATTAATTGCTTCTTTATTTATATATGATATAGAGTAAGTTAAAATATTAGTTGGATTATCTACTTTTAAATTAATATCATTTATTTTAGCATCTAAAGAACCATGATTAGTTATATCAATAGTAAATGAAATATATTCTCCTTCGTTTTTTAAATTAGCTTCTAGGTTAATTTGATTATCTTTTAAAGATAAATTTCCCTCTTCACTACCTTCAATTATTTTAAGATTATTAAATTCAATATTCCACATATATGATGTATCTAGCGTTTCATGTTTAATATTATAGATAAATTTTATAGACATTAGAAGTGCTATTATAAGAATGATTATAATAATTAAGCCTTCTAAAATATGGATTTGTTTTTTCATAATAAAAACCTCTTGGTATGATATTATACAAGAGATTTTATTATTTACAAAGTAAATTTTTGGTAATATTATTCAAAACGAGTAATTTTTATTTTATGAATAATTGTATAAATAACTAAAGATATAAAACACATGATAACAAAGATAGTAATTGGTTTTGATGATGTAAATGGGTTTTTACTTGGTTCTTCTTTAGAAAGGATTGTTTTATTATCAAATGTTACTATTGTTTCATAAGATATTGTTCCCTCATTAGAAGTTTTATTTTCATTATTAGTAGTTGTTGTATATGTATCACTTACATCATTTATTTGTTCAATTAAATAATTAGTATTAACTGGTAAATCATAGATAGTTAAAGATTCATTACTTTTTAAAGTAATTTGACTTTCTCCTTTAGCCGAAAAGACAAGATAGCTTTCTTTATCGTTATATTTATAACGATAAGCACCTTCAATGTCATTTATTTTTAAGGTGTATGTATAAGTAATTTCTTCCTCATCATTTTGATAGTTTTGAATAGTTAATGATGTTGGAAGTTCACTACTATTATATGATTCGGCTATATTTAGTTCGCGTGTTTCATTACTATCAAGGACATCATTAAGGGTACTATTTTGTTGATAGTCATTATAGACTACAAGGGCAATGGTAGTAATAAAAACAACTATATATACAATTTTACGACTCATAACTATCTACTCTTTTCTATTATATATATTATATAATTTTTAGATTTTAATAGCAATCTATATTTATAGTTTGTAGACATCTTTTTTAATTATTTAAGTTAATTTTTACCAAAGAAAAAACAGAATAGAAAGTTCTATTCTGTACGAAGAGCTTCAACTGGATCTTTTTTAGAAGCTATTTTAGCAGGGATGAAACCAGCTATAACAGTAAGAATTACACTGATAATAATAAGAATAATCGCACCATTTACAGGCAATTTACTAATGTTACTTATGTTAACGATATTTTTAATAATAATATTTATTGGAATATTAAGTAATATAGTAACAAGAATACCTAAAATACCAGCTGATAATCCTTCAATTAAAGTTTCGGCATTGAAAACACGTGAGATATCTTTTTTAGAGGCACCAATTGCTCTTAGAATACCAATTTCTTTAGTACGTTCAATAACAGAAATATAAGTTATAATTGCTATCATAATAGATGATACGATTAAACTAATAGCAACGAAAGCGATTAAAACACTACTGATTGTGTCGACGATTGTTGAAACTGAATTCATCATTAAACCAACAATATCAGTGTATGTAATTTGTTCTTCTTCTTTTTTATCTTCATTATATTTATCTATTATAGAAGTTATTTTTTCTTTAGAATCAAAATCTTTAGGATATATTTTTATACTATCTGGTTCATCAAGATTGGTAATTCCTAATAATGATAAATTTTCTTCATATGTTGATGTTGCATTTTGTGTGTAATTTTGCATGTATAAAGCTAGTTCTTCTTTAGATAGACTTTCGATATATGCTAGTTGTTCTTTACTTAAATCGCTTAAATTAAAATCTGTTTGGGTAGTAAATTCAGTCCCGGTAAAGACGTTTTTTTCAGGATTAGCTAGTTGTTCTTTAGTTATTTGGGATTCATTAATTTGATTAATTAAATACTCAGTTAATTCGCTAGTATAACCTACCATACCATACGAATTTCCCCCTACTACAGCTTCTTCATTTGGTTTTATAATACCAACAATTTTTATTTCTTGAGCATCTTTTAAAATTTCGGCCATGTATTTTTGATCATTTGATTTATTAATCCATATACCATGTTCTTTTTTATAATAATCAGTATTTAAAACTAATTTAAAAGATAAATTTAATAGTTCTTCTGTTTTATAAGATGTTTTTTCAAATGATACTTCTTTTCCAGCAACCATATTATTAAATTGTTCTTTTAGATCTTTTTGATCTAAGATACCAAGACTATATAAAGTATAATCAGAAATACGATTATTTTTATCAACAGTTAAAACGACTTCATTATATTTAGTAGGCCAACGACCATCTACTAAGTCATATTGTTGTTCTAATAATTCTTGATTATCTAGCATTTCATAGAAGACATTATAATTAGATAGATAACTACTATAAGCAGATGATATACCTGATGTACTCATTCCTATACTATCAAAGATTGTAGTTGGATTTACTCGAGTTATTTCGTCTTTATTATTTTTATAAAGATTCATTGTAACATTATAAGTGTATTGAATGTCTGTTACGTAATTTTTGATATTAGTTTGATCACTTTCAAGATATTTTTTAAATTCTTTGGTATTATTTTCTGTAATCTCTGATGTCATTGAAGTAAAGATATCACCCATTATATTAACTGAATGAATTTCATTGTCGTTATATTCTTCCGTATCTTGGTTATTAATGAAGTTAGCAATCATTGATGACATATCAACTGATTCTTTAGTAATTGTTAATGGGTATGAACTTAAGGTTTCTTCTTCAGTTTTATTAATGTATTCTTGAATACCATTAGATAATGAAAGAATTAAAGCAATACCGATTATTCCAATTGATCCGGCAAAAGCAGTTAGAAAAGTTCGGCCTTTTTTAGTTAGTAGATTATTTAAAGATAAAGAAAAAGCTGTTTTAAAGTTCATTGAAGTTTTTTTCTTGTTTATGGAAGGTTTATTTTCTTTATCTTCACCCGTAAAAGGATTAGAATCGTCAGTTATTTTACCATCTAGTAATTTAATGATACGATTAGAATAGTTAACTGCTAGTTCTGGATTATGAGTAACCATAATAACAAGACGATCTTTGGCAATTTCACTTAATAAGTCCATAATTTGAAAACTAGTTTCAGAATCTAAAGCTCCAGTTGGTTCATCTGCTAGTAAGATATCGGGATCGTTAACAAGTGCACGGGCAATAGCAATTCTTTGCATTTGACCACCAGACATTTGATTTGGCTTTTTATACATTTGACTTTCTAAACCAACTTTTTTTAAGACAGCAATACTTCTTTTTCGGCGTTCTTCTTTCCCTATTCCAGATAGAGTTAAAGCTAGTTCAACATTTTGTAAAGCTGTTTGATGAGGAATTAAGTTATAACTTTGAAAGACGAAACCGATGCGATGATTTCGGTAAGTATCCCAATCGCGATCTGTATATTTTTTAGTTGATACACCATTAATAATTAAGTTTCCTTCAGTATAGCTATCTAAACCACCAATAATATTTAGGAGTGTAGTTTTACCACTACCACTTGGCCCTAAAATAGAAACAAATTCGTTTTGACGAAATTTAATATTTATTTTATTTAAAGCTTTTTGTTTACTATCAGCTACTTCGTATGTTTTAGTAATATTTTTTAGTTCTAACATTAACATTCTTCTTTCTACAAATTTAATTATATCATATCTTTATTCTATTTGTGATATAATACATAGTGAATTGGGGATGAAAATATGATAGTTGTTAGAAATGAAGAAGAAATAAATAAACTAAGAGAAGCTGGTAAAGTTGTTGGTTTATGTCATAGATATTTACAACAGTTTATTAAGCCTGGAATTAGTACAAAAGAATTAGATCGTTTGGCAAAGAAGTTTATCGAAAGCAAAGGATGTACTTGTTCTTTTGAAGGATTATATGGGTTTCCAGGAAGTATTTGTATAAGCATTAATAACGAAGTTGTTCATGGAATTCCAAGTCGTCGTAAATTAAAAAATGGAGATATAGTAAAATTAGATATTGGAGCTTGTTATCAAGGTTATCATGGTGACTCTGCTTGGAGTTATATTGTTGGCGAAGGAAGCGAAAGAGATATAAAATTACTTAAACGTACTGAAGAGAGTTTAATGGCTGGTTTAGCGGCTATCCATGATGGATGTACGACTGGTGATATTGGACATGCTGTAGCTAAAGTAGCTCATAAATATAATTTAGGAATTGTTAAAGAGTTAGTTGGACATGGAGTTGGGGATAAAGTTCACATGGAACCAGATGTTCCTAATTATGGTAATGAGCATAAAGGACCTGTATTGCATACAGGTAATGTTATTGCTGTTGAACCAATGTTAAACTTAGGAACAGCTGATATTTATATGCTTGATGATGATTGGACAATATGTACAGATGACGATCAAAATAGTGCCCATTTTGAACATACAGTTTTAGTTACTGAACAAGGTTATGAAATCTTAACAAGACGTGATATTCCACTAGATCCAAAAGATATTGTAAATTAAAAAACGCTTATAAAAAGCGTCTATTATATTCGATGTTTTCATCTATTTTAGGATTTTTAAGATAAAGATTATGATTAATAGCGAATAATTCTATTAAAGACATAACATTATCACTATTCTCTATTATATAAGAAACAAAATCTTCAGATATTCTTATTTTATAAGTAGAAAATACATCAGCTATATGTCTTTTAAAATACATGTCTTTATCTTTACCTTTACTAATCATTTCTTGAACAGTTTCACATAGTTTTAATATTAGGTAAAGACTATTATTTAAGTCTGGACTTTGCCAGTTTAACTCTTCCATATTCATAAAGGTAAGAACACCATTATATGTAAAGTCATGTTTTAATAAATCAATTAATTTTAAATATATTTGGTCACCAGAACGTGTTTTATATGGTAAATCTCTATAATTTATATATAATGGTCTATCTTGATAATAATCTCTTAAAGTGCGGATATTTCTTGGATGTCTTATTTTTCTTAAAGCTTTTGCTTCAATTTGCCTTATACGCTCAAGAGAAAGATTCATTATCTTACCTATTTGATTGTAAGTCATTGGTTCTTGACCACTAAAGCCAAAACGAAGATTAAATACTTGTTTTTCTTGATCATTTAACCTACTTAATATTTTAGCTAGTTCTTCACTAGTTATTTTTTTTACAACTTCTTCAAAGGTATCAAGATCATCTGTTAAATTTATTTGATCTTCATATTCATTAATAATATCGTATTCATCAAAAGTTGTAGGCATATCACTTGAAGAAGATAATCGTTCATCTAACTCTAATGAAGGATAAGCATCAGTAAATGGGATAATATCATCAATCATTTCATCATAATTAGATATTTTTTGAGGAGACATTCCTATTAATCCTAGACTAGATATTTCAACAGGAGTTGGATTTTTGTAACGTTTTGAATCTGCTTCTTTCATTATTTTACGATTATACTTAATAGCTTCTTTAGCAACAAAGTCTCTAAAAGCCATCCCATATAATTCTTTAAAATGTCTTTTAATATGATTAACTATAATAGGAACGGCAAATGAAGAAAAATGATAGCCTTTATGGTAATCAAATTCATTAATAGCAATTGCTAAAGCTTCGAATCCAAAAGCTTGTGTTTCTTCTTGAGGTAAGGGAATACTATTAAAGAAACGACGGATACACCAATTAACTAGTTTAATATTTTTTTTAGCAATATCATTTCGAATACTATCGTATTCTCTTTGATAAATAGATAGTTTACTTTCTTTTTGAGAATTGTATAGTTGTTTTTTTAATTCTTCTAGTTTTTTAGTAGTATTTAGATAATCTTCATATATATTATTATAATTAGATAGTTCTTTAATATCGAGATGATACTCAGTTAAAAGATTTCTAATAGTTAAATCATCATTGATAGGTAAACTATCATATGCTACTATAAATGATTCAATACGAGTTATTAAATCGGGATTAAAAGAAGATATACGTTTTTTTTGTTTTTCTATTTTTATTTGATAATCTTTAATTAGAGAAGTAATTTTAGTAATATTATTTTTTAATTCTTCTAAACGAGTAAATACGGCGATTACTTCCTCATAAGTCATAGGATATTCTTCTTCAATTTCATGAGGTATTTCTATTAAATCAGGAGAAACTTCTTCGTAACTGAAATTAGGATTATGACTTTCTAAAAAGTTTGTTTTATGGTTATGACCTCTTGTACGATTTAAGATTAAAAGTAATTGAGGATATGGAATATTATATTCTTCAGTTAATAAAGATAGTGGTATATCTTGTCTAATATAGGTATCTATTAATTGTTCTAATTTAACTTTATCTATTGCTTTTTTAGTAGTTACTGGCATTTTTTCACTCCCCTATTATTTATATTATAATATTAATTAGATATTTTGAAAATATTTATTTTTTCTTTTTACTAAAAGATAAATTAGCTAATAATGTAGCATCACGATACTTAGTTTTTAATTTTTTAATATTTTCATATTGTTCTTTATTTAAGTTACGACTAAAAGTAGCATATAGTTTGTTTAGCTTAACTTCGTATGGATTATCACTATTACCACAAGGGAAACGACCGTTTTCAATAATAAATGAACAAAAATCAGTATAAAATGATGCTTGCATTTCACAAGTTGTTGAATCTTTAATAGATTTTGTTATTAAATTAAATTCACTTGGTTTTAAATAATTTTTATAGTCTTCATATAACATAGCTAATTTTCTTTCTTCTTCAATAGGTGAAGATAAACTAGGATGTAGTCCATCATGACTTATAATAAATGTTGTGTATTCAGCAATAAATTGCTTTCTTTCTTCTTCCTTAGCAATTAAACGAATATAACTTTCATTACTTAGTATTTGGGCAAGAAGATAGCTCTGTTCAGGGAATAAACTGGTACTAGTAGAATACTTTTTAAATGAATCTAGTTCTTCAACAGATAGAATATCTGTTAGTTCTTTTTTATGTTGTTTTTGTCTATTTATAATACTTTCAAATAATCTTTTACATAAAATATTAATTCTTTCTTTTTCGAGTGATTCTAAGTCATGAGTCGATAATTGATATATACTATTATCAAAATCGAGTGGTTTATCTGGATTTAAACTAATTTGCTTACGCAAATAATTAATAAGACGACTTTCAAGAGTTTTAGTAGTTGTTTTGGGGGATGGAAAAACTTGTTTTTGGGTTTCTAAAGTAAGATATTGCTTTTTAATAATATTAAGTATTTTTTTATTAAGGGCATCTATAGGTTGTTTGGTTTTTATTTTATTATTTATATCTTCTACATATTTTTCTACTACTTCTTCTGATACTTCTTTGTTAATAATAATTAATTCTTCAATTGTTAGTTGATAACCTAAAGATGCTATTTTTTGGATAAATTTTAAAAGTTTATTTTTAGATAAAGTTGCTAAATAATAACGATATTGCAAGTAAATATTATCAGTAGTTGGTCGATTCTTAAAATTGTTTAAATACATAAAGTATTCTTTAATAAAATTATGATAAGAAAGATATTCTATTTCATATGTATTTAAAGCATTATGCTCTTCTAAGTATGATATTTGTTCTTCTGGAATAGTAACTCCTAGAGAAATTAATTCTTGATATTGTTTTTTGGTTAAGAATTTTTTCTTATCTCTAATTTGATACATAATAGAATTTAAAGATTCTTTTTTATTTTTTAATCTTTCAATTAGTTGATTAAGTTTATTAATTGTTGTAATTTGTTTAATTAAATATTCAACTTCTTCATTAGATTCTAGATAATTAAAACGATTAATAGCACGCAATAATTTCAAATCTTCAGAACTTATAGTTTCTTTAGTATGAAGATTATTTTTTATTTGTTTAATAAAATCTAGTATTATATTTTGATCGTATGGCTCGCCAGTTAAAATAGCTTCATAGAAAGTTAATTGAACATTTAAGGATTTTAAAGTATGACATATTTCTCTTAATTTAACAAAAGATGATTTATGAAGATAATTATTATAGTTAAGATCTAGTTCAAATTCATATTGATTATTTGTCTTTATAGGACGATAATTATATCTTTTTATAAAATTAAAATATTCATCTAGTATACGACTACTTTCACGTTGCTCTTTTTCATATAGGGATTGATATGGACCAAGTAGATTTTGACGTTCTTCTAAAGTCATATTTATTTCATCTGGTAATTTCATATTAAGAGATAATAGTTTTATAAATTGGGAAGTTGTAATCTTTTTAGCATTTTTATGGATAAAAGTTAAAGCTTGATAGATAGAAGGTTCACAATAGAAAGAGATAGCATTTATAAAGTGTTCTTCGGGATTTATATTCTTTTGATAATCAATTAATGTTTGAATAGCTTGTTCCATTTGTAAATTAAAGTCATCTAGTTTAGTTAAAAAACTAGATAACCAGATATTCTTTAATGATAAAGTCTTTTTTATTTTCTTTAAAACTTTAATTTCGACATTATCTAAAGATATATTATTAATTACTTTATATTCAAGATAATTTATATATTTAGTTAATTCTTCTTTAATAGGATAATTATTAGTTAGGATTAATTCTTCGATTGTTGAAGGAATTGGTAAAGATTTAATAAGACGGTTTATTTTAGAAGTAGATAAATTAGCTAAATAGTAGCGATATTCATTATATAAAGAAGATTCATTTGAATTATTATTTGGACGACGATTATTTTCTTTAAAGAATAATTTATAGCGTTTAAGGAAATCTTCGAAATTAGCTTCTTGTAAGTCTTTATATGTTTGATGACCATTTAATTTACTAATAATAGTATTTATTGGTGAATTTATAAAACTATTAAATGAGATATTTAAAGCTTGAAGGTGCATGATATCTTCAATAGTTAAGTTTTTGTACATGCGACAAATAGTATTAAAAGCTTTTATATATGATGAAGATAATTGATTATGAGCTAATTCTTCTAGAAAAGAAGTTTCTGGATAATATAGACGATATTCTTCTAATTTAGTAATAGCATTTTCTAACTCATTTTTGATAATATATTTTTCATTAATTTCTTCTTCAACTTGTTTTAATTCATCAATTATCTTAGTTGTTTCATCTATTATTTGAAAGCGATTTAAAATTTCAAGGTATAATTCTTTATTTTTTTTATCTTTATTAATTAGTTTTTTAGCTTCTAAAATAACATCTTTATATAATTCTGAAATTATTTCATTTTCAGCATAATTATTTACAAAGTCAAATATTTTAATTTGTTTTTTACGTGCGGAAAAAGATAGAGCACGACCAATTTGTTGAAAATAAATAATTGGTGATTTAGTTTTACGGAACATTAAGATACCATTTACACCATCGACGTGAAAACCTTCGTTAAAAATATCAACAGCAAACATTAAACTTATTTCTGAACGAGGTTTAGAAAAATCAGTTATTTCTTGTTTATTTTTTTCTTTTTTTTGATTACTATGAGCAGCATATATTTTTATAGGGGCTATATCTTGAAACCAACTTTGTGCTTCAAGTTGTTTTCTTTTTAAATCATTTATATCACGGCAAAAGACGATGTATTTTTCACCTGGTTTTACATCGTATTTTTTTAAAGTATGAGAATAACTACTCTCTTCTTTGATTAATGTACTAAGTTTGTTTAAACGCTCAATTATAGTGTTTACTTCCTTAGTTTTTGGGAGTTTTCTAGCCTTTTTAATTATTTTATTTAAACGTTCTTCACATGCTTTCATTGAAATAATGTAATATGGAGCAGGAAGAAGGTTTTTTAAAATAGAAAGCGAAATTGGTAGTGGACTTATTCTTCTGCCATCAAAGAATATTTCAGAAACATCCATGTAATTATCTAAGTATCTTATACTTGTGGCAGTTGCCCCTATCATTACTTTATTTGGGGTATTTAAAACAAGTTTTTTTAACTCTGTAATTTGTTTACTCCATTTAGGTGCACCGCAATGATGAGCTTCATCTAGGATAATACAATCATATTTATCTATTATATCTTGCATATTATATTTTAGAATATTAGGATATATTAGAGTATCAAAAATTTTAAAGTCATCTTTACTTAAACCTAAGATAGGCATTTGTTCATTAAATAATTGACTTAGCATTTCATCATGCATGGTAATAAAAAGGATTTTTTTATTACGCATTTTTTCATATAAATACTTTAAAAGGATAAATGATTTACCTGTCCCAGTAGCACGTTCTAATAAAGCTAAAGGATAAGTTTTTAAAGATTTAAGTAATTCTTGATATGCTATTTCATTATGAGGGAACAGAGAAATTGTCTTTTTTAGCAAATCCATAATAAAAACCTCCTTTTTTATCAAAGTGTATAATATCAATTTTCAATTTTTTTGGCAAATTTTTCGCAATTTTTAGAGTTTTTTTTATTTACAAAAAAATAAAATAATGCTAAAATGAATGGGTTGCACAAGGAGGTATATGATGAAAAAGACAAAAATTATTTGTAGTATCGGTCCTTCTACACAAAATTGGGAGAATTTTAAAGGTATTGTAGAAGCTGGTATGAATGTAGCGAGAATTAATTTTTCGCATGCTACTTTAGAAGAAAGAAAATTAGATGAGTCATTAGTTAAAAGAGCTAATGAAGAATTAGGAGCTAATATAGCTATTCTTTATGATACTAAAGGTCCTGATTTAAGAACTTGTTCTTTTGTAGATGATAAAATTGAACTTGTTAAAGGAGAAACTATTAAAATATTAGAATCTGATGGCGAAGATAGACATGATGGAACAAGTAAACAAATTACTTTAAATTATCCTGGAGTATTAAAGGATTTAGAAGTTGGATCACCTATTTTATTGGATGACGGCTTTTATAAGTTAGTTGTTTTAGAAAAAATTGATAATGGAGTAATTTGTGAAATAATGAATTCGGGTATTATAAAGTCTCGTCGAGGAGTTTGTATGCCAGGTATAAAATTAGATGTTCCTTATATATCTAGTAAAGATGAAGAAGATATTAAATATGCTTGTGAAAATAATGGAGATTATTTAGCTATTTCTTTTGTTAATAGTGCAGAAAATATTAAAGATGTTAAAGCTTTATGTGCTAAATATGGAAAACCTAATATGCCTATTATTTCTAAGGTTGAAACACAATATGCAATGGATAATCTAGAAGAGATTGTTGAAGCTTCAGATTATATTATGGTTGCACGTGGAGATTTAGGAATTGAAACAGGAGTTGAAAATTTACCATTATATCAACAAATGATGATTGATACTTGTCATGCATATGGTAAAGGGGTTATTATGGCAACCCAAATGATGTATAGTATGAAAACTAATATTCGTCCTACTAATGCTGAGGTTACTGATGTTGCTAATGCTGTTATTGCTGGTTGTGATGCAATTATGACAAGTGATGAAACAACAATTGGAAATTATCCAGTTGAAACGATTACAACTATGGGCAATATATGTGAAAATGTAGAACAAGTAACAAAGTATAATTTAGATGAATTTAAGTTAACTGGGACAGCAATTCATAATACAATTGCTAAGTGTGTTGTTCAAGCTACACAAGATTTACCTATAAAAGCAATAGTTGCTTCTACATTAACTGGTAGAACAGCTTTAGATATTGCTTCTTTAAGACCAGAATCTACTATTATAGCTACTACTACTGATGTTAGTGTAGCACGTAGCTTGGCTCTTAAATGGGGAGTTTATACTAAAATTGTTCCTAAGTTTAATGATACAGATGAAATTGTAACTGAGGGTGTTAAGGCAGCTAAAGAAATCTTAAATTTACAAGAAGGAGATTTAGTTGCTGTTGTTGGTGGTTTCCCTAAAGAAGCCCATACTAATTTCTTAAAAATTCAAAAAATATAAAAAAATCTTCGAGTTTTACTTGAAGATTTTTTTATTCAAAAACAACTTCGATATTTGTTCCTTCGGTAATAGTTGTTCCAGCTTTAATAGAAGATGTTTTTACATTGCCATAACCGATAGTTTTTAATTTTAAATTTAATAACTTACAAAGAGTATTAACTTCACTAACACTCCAACCTGTTATATCTGGCATTTGATATTCTGAACTATTTGTTTTTAAGAATATTTTACTTCCAGCTAAGACAATATCACCTTTATTAGGATATTGATTTATAATGTATTTTCCATTTCCTAATTTAACTAAGGATAGATTTAATTTTTTTAGTTTTTCTTCAGTTGCAGTTAAATCAGTACTAATATAATTATCGAGAGTTATTATTTTATTAGTATCTACTTGTTCAATTAATTCAGTTAAATTTTTATATTTAGCTATTTCTTCAACAACTTTTTTAACCATTTCAGCAAATTCACGATATACACCAGTATACTTTTTTACGGAAACATAAATTATATATTGGGGATTTTCGTAAGGAAATACGCCGGCAAAACTACGAACATAGTCGTATTTACCTGTTAGATATCCTCCACTATTACCCGTTATTTGGGCAGTACCTGTTTTCCCAACAAGAGTAATATTATCAGATTCATAATATTTAGCATCGGTTTTACCACTATAAACAACGTCATGTAATAAACTAAGCATTTTATTAATATTTTCTTCAGAGGCTTTTTTTCCTAATTCGGTTTTTTCATGTTGGTAAGTTACTTCACCAGTTTCACTATCAACTACTTTTTCTACTATATAAGGTTGAATTTCTGTTCCATTATTGGCTAAAATACTTAAGGCTTGAAGATTTTGAATTGGGGTTGTAGTAATACCTTGACCAAATGAGGCTGTTGCTACTTCTGTACGATAAGTAAAATCGATATCTCCTTGTGCTTCGTTAGGTAAAGTTATTCCAGTACGGCGACCAAAACCTAAAGAGGCATAGTAATTATATAGTTTTTCACGACCTATTTTTATAGCTAAATTAGTAGCTGCGACATTTGAAGAATAAGCAAAACCTTCATCAAAGGTAATTGTCCCCCACCCTTTACCATTAAAGTCTTTAATTATTGCATCATCAATTTCAATTTTTCCTGATTTATATTTTTCTTTTCCATCATATTCGCCAGCTTCCATAGCAGCTAAGAAGGAGAATATTTTCATGGTACTACCTGGCTCATAAGTATATGTTGTTAAAGGATTAAGATAGCTTTTGATGTCAGCTAATGTATTTAAGTTAAAATTAGGATTTGAAGCCGAAGCAACAATAGCTCCTGTTTTAGCATCCATAACAGAGAATGTAAGCCAGTCCATGTTATTATCTTTACTTATTTCTTGGATACCGTTTTCTACAAATAATTGAATTTTACTATCAATGGTTAAATAGACATCTTTACCTTGAACGGGATCTTCTGTTACAGTTGTAGTATTAGGCATTGTATAGCCATAGGCATCTTTTTGATAAATAGTGTATCCATCTTCGCCTTGGAGTTCGTCATCATAATACGCTTCTATTCCCATTTGACCTATTATATTACCATTATCATCACTTTTAGCATATCCTATTATATAAGAAGCAAAATTGCTCATTGGATAATATCTTTTAGTACTTTCAATAAAATCGATACCAGGAAGAGCTAATGCTTCTATTTGATTTTTAGTAATAGTACTTAAGTTTTTACCACGAGTACCAAATTCTACTTGATAAGCATCCTCATCATTTAAACGACTTAGAATATATTCTTCAGTAGTCCCAAGGATTGGTGCTAGAGCTTTAGCAGTTGCTTCTTTATCGACGACATGTTGAGGATTATCTGGATCTTTTGTCCTTGTTTCTGATAAGTAAGCAATTAAAGTATATGAATTAATAGTTTGGGCTAAGACTTCGCCATCAGCTGATTTTATTGAACCACGATTTGCTTTTAAAACTTCGGTTTCAGTATTACGATTTTCAACGAAAGCAGTTAAATCGATACCATCAGTTTTTTGTTGTAAAGAAACTAGACTTAATTTAATTACAATAGCTAAAAAAGAAAAAACAAGTACAACAAAAATTATTTTACTAACATTTATTGTATTGTTTTTTCTTTTCATATAGCATTTACTCCTTATTTTATTCGTTTGTAACTACTACCTTAATATTATTGCTTTGATAAGACAAGCCTTTTTCATCAACAACACCTTGAATCGTTTCTAGAGAAGCTAATTCGCTAATTTCCATTTTTAACGATTCATTAAGACGTTCTTGCTCTTTTATATCACTTTTTATCTCTTCTAAAGCAATATTACTTTCT
This sequence comes from uncultured Bacilli bacterium, assembly GCA_944332265.1. Taxonomy (GTDB): domain Bacteria; phylum Bacillota_I; class Bacilli_A; order RF39; family UBA660; genus Coprovivens. The sequence continues at coordinate 9,510 of CALVJQ010000015.1, read as the reverse complement.
GATAGTATAGCTTTAGTATAAACGTTGCAAACAGGTATTGCAAGCAATATTAAAGCAAGTGTAAAGTAAATTATTCTTTCACCTCTTAATTTTCGATGTTGTTTTTTCTTTTTCCTTGCAATTTTGTTTGCCATTTTATCATAACCTTTCAATAATACGAAGCTTAGCACTCTTACTACGAGTGTTTTCTTTTATTTCAGCTTCACTAGGAATAATAGGTTTTTTATTAATTAATTTTATTTTAGGTTGATATTCTTTAGGAATATCTGGTAGGCCTTTTACTAGGTCATTAATTTCACTTTCTTTTTTGAAAATTTGTTTAACAATACGATCTTCTAAAGAATGAAATGTAATAACCGCTATTCGGCCACCTTTATTTAATAAATCAATCGCGTCTGGTAAAACTTTTTTTAAAACAGTTAGTTCACTATTTACTTCAATACGAATAGCTTGAAAGATTTGTCTTTCAGGATGATTTTTATTAAAGTATTTAGCTCCAACTGCAGACATGATGATTTTTACAAGCTCGGTTGTGGTTTTTATTGGTTTGTCTAGACGATAACTAACAATTTTCTTGGCAATTAATTTGGATTGTTTTTCTTCTCCATAAAGGTAAAATATATTTGTTAGTTCTTCAAGACTATAGGTATTAACTACTTTTTCAGCAGTTAGTTTATTTGATTTGTCCATTCGCATATCAAGTGGAGCTTCAGTCATAAAAGTAAAGCCACGATCTTTATTATCAATTTGTGGACTTGATAGACCTAAATCAAATAATATACCATCTACTTTTTTAATATTTTGTTCTTTTAATTTATTTTTTAAATTAACGAAATTACTATAGATAATGGTAAAATTATTACCAATTTTGGCAAGTTTAGCTTTAGATTCTTTAATAGCTTCTTCATCTTGATCAAACGCGTATAGATGACCAGCTTTTAATTTTTTTAAAATTGCACTACTATGACCAGCATAACCTAAAGTGGCATCTACATATATACCATCTTCTTTAATATTTAGGCCTTCTAAAGCTTCAGATAACATTACGCTATAGTGTTTCATCTAGACCACTCCCATCAAATAGATGTTCAGCAATATCTTCTATTTTATCACTATTATCAAGGAAGAAATTGTCCCATCCTTGTTCTGACCATATTTCAAGTCGGTCATTTGCGCCGATGATTACGCATTCTTTAGTAATATCGGCGTAACTAACCAATGGGGAGGTAATGTTAATTCGACCCTGACGGTCAAATTCACATTCAGTGGCACCAGAAAAGAAGGATCTTACGAAAGTTCGGACGTCTTTTTTGGTAAAAGGTAGAGTTTTTATTTTGGCAACTATATTATTCCATTCAGACTCAGAATAGACGTAGAGACATTTTTCTAAGCCGCGGGTTACAATGAACTTTTCGCCAAGTTCGGTTCGGAATTTGGCAGGAATTATAAGTCGTCCTTTTTCATCAATGTTATGATGATATTCGCCCATAAACATTTTTAAAATCCCCCACTTTCCTCCACAATGTACCACTGTCTATAATCATAATACTTTAATAATGGTATTTTGTAAATGATTTTTCGGGTAATAAAAAAATCTAAAATGTCAATTTACGTCAAATTGGCATTTTAGATTAAGACTAAAAAAGACTCCTAAGAGTCTTATGGTTGCATTTTTCCTTTAGCACCTTTTGAACCATCATAAGTACTTAAAACATTTGATTCAAAACTAGTAACCTTTTTCTTTGAAGATTTGTATTCTTTAATAGCTGAAGTTATCATTTCGTCTAGTAATTTTGTGTATTTTTTTCCTTTTGGAGTATAGAAGAAGAAAGCTAAGCAACCAGGTATAGTATTTGGTTCATTAACATAAACCTTTTTGGCTTTAGTATCTACTAGAAAATCAAATCTAGTTACGCCACTTAGATTTAGGCATCTAAAAGCTTCTTTAGAATATTTATATATTTGTTCTTCGATTTCTTTATCTAATTCAGCTGGAATTTTAAAACCACTTGTAGCTAATTTACCACTATTTTGATTTTTAGCACTTCCTTTTTTGCCACCTTTACCACCTTCGCCAATATATTTATCTTCGAAAGTTAGAAAATCATTGTCGGTAAGCATTTCACCGATTAGGGAGCATTCCATATCTTGGTAGTTACCAACAACAGCACAATCAACTTCTTTTAGGTTTTTAACCATTGCTTCAACAACAATTTTTTCGTCATATTTAATAGCTTCTTCAATAGCTTCTTTAAGTTGTTCATCACTCTTAGCAACAGCAATTCCTACACTACTACCTAAACGAGCTGGTTTAACAATAACAGGATAACTTAATTTTTTGATTTCTTTTATGATATTTTCTTCATCACTTTGATATTCATAATCATAGAACCATGTATAATTAACTACTGGAATATTAGAAGCTTGCATAACTTGTTTTTGAACTACTTTATCTTGACCGATGGCTGCTCCTAACATTGATGGACCAACATAAGGAATACCTAGAGTTTCTAGATAACCAGATAATGATCCATCTTCTACTCCTTTACCATGAACAATTGGAAAAGCAACATCAATTGTTTCTACAGTTCCTTTAAATAAGCCATTTTTCTTTTGAAGAATAAATTCATCATCTTTTTTAGTTAAAGTAACTTCTTTAGCTAATGTAGGTACTAAGGATAGGTCTTTATAAGTAGACATTTCTCTTAAAGATTCTCCTGTATACCAATTACGATCTTTACTAATATAAATAGGAACTATTTCATATTTTTTTTGATCCATATAGTTCATAGCTTGAACAGCAGTAATAATACTTACTTCATGTTCAACTGATTCTCCACCAAATATTACACCAACTTTTATCATTTTTTATCACTCCTTATTTTTTCATTAAATGTATCTGGTAAGTCATTTTCTAATAAGACATAAGTTTCTTTGTCACGTAATTCTAGCATCAAAGGAAATGCTTGCATTACATCATTTAAAACATGTATTTTATCTTGAGGATAATTTTTTTCCATTAAACCTTCGTATATAGGTTTCGTTTTTTCTTCACCAATTAAAATTACTTCATCTGTATTTAAGGCTATTTCGCGACCAAACTCTTTATTAACTTCGTATTCTTTTTTACCTACTTCAATCATTCCAGGGGTTACAATTATATGTTTACCAGGCATCATTTTAAGAACCTCTAGAGCCATTTTACAACCCATTGGATTTGAATTATAAGCATCATCAATAATATTAATATCATAATATTTAGTCATTGATAAACGATGTTCGATTGGGGAGATTGTTTTAACTGCCTTTTGTAAATTAGATATACTAATACCTAATTTACGACCAAGAAGAATACCACCTAAAATGTTGTATATATTATTTCGACCTAATAATTTAGTTTCAAAAGAATATTCTTTTTCATCTTTGAAAACGCAAGTAAATTTAGTACCTTTATAGGTTAGTTCAATGTCTTTAGCATAGCAATCAACATTATGGTTATCGATGCCAATCCAAAGAATCTGACAATTGTTTTTTATTTCATAATTAAGTTGTTTTTCATCATCACCATTTAAAATACCTATACCATCTTCTGGCAATGACTCAATTAATTCAAACTTAGTTTTTTGAATATTTTCTTCTGAGCCAAAAGTTTCTAAATGAGCTAGTCCAATACGTGTTAATATTCCGTATTTAGGATGAACTAAATCACATAATTCTTTAATTTCGCCTCTTTTACAAGCACCCATTTCAGCAATAAAGTAATCATTAAATTTATCTAAATAATTATTGATAGTAATCATTAAGCCAAAAGGAGTATTATAGTTAGCTGGTGTTTTAAATACATTATATTTAACACTTAAAATATCAGAAACTATATTTTTAGTACTGGTTTTACCATAACTTCCAGTGATACCTATTACTTCCATATTAGTCATACTAGCTAATTTGTTTTTGGCTTGATTTTCAAAATGCTTACCAACTAGTTTTTCTACAGGACGATTTAGGACATTAGCAATTAAAACAATGAATAAATTAAAATACGAAAGAAGTCCTAATATTAAATAATAAATACTTAGATATTCCTCATTAAAGGAAATAAACATTATAAGAGATGGTATTAAATAAATTAACCCAATAGTAATTATTAAACGTTTAATACGAGCAGTATATTTTAAAGGAAGTTTTACTGCATCATGACGATGTTTTTCATTATAAACGTAGGTAATAAAGACTATAATAACAATAAATAAATATGGACTTATATTGTTTAATGATTCTTGATATGATGTTAAAATAAATATTAGAAATAAAAGATTAACGTTTAAAAAATTTTCTTTATAGTTTTTTATTATCCATTTTATATAACGATAACCTCTATTATAGCGATTTTGTTGAAGCATATGTAGTGATTTAGGACTTATTATAATAAGATGGATAAAATATAATAAAATGGTAATTAAAAATAATATATTCATACTTCACACTTCCTTATTTAATAAATGCTTTTATTATAGCAATTGTTTGTTGGAGTCTTTCTAGATAAGCATAATGAGTACATCCTTCATAAACTTCTAGACCACTATTAGGGATTAGTTTTTCTAATTCATAAGCATCGCTTACAGGAACTGCATCATCGTTGCTACCCCAAATAATGAAGGTTGGACATTTTATTTTAGCAGCTGATTGTGATAAATCTGTATTAACATGTTTAACTAAGATGTCACGCATTAATGGAGTAGCGTTTTTATAATCAGTTGAACCAAGATGTCTTTTCATTTTTTCGGCTATTTTACCTAATCCTGGGATGTTCTTAGCTTTTTTTAAGATTCGAACTTTTAAAGATGGTTTTTTTATTTTTACTTTAAATGGACTAGATAATAAAATAAGTTTTTCAGTTGGATATTTGGAAGCATAAAGAAGGCTTATTTTACCACCGAAGGAGTGTCCTATTAAATTGGGTTTAGTAATTTTTAATTCTTTTAATAATGAATGAAGCATTTCGACATAATCATCTAGAGTCCAAGCATATTTAGGTTCTTCAGAAGCACCAAATCCGGGTAAATCAATTATTATTAAACGATTTGTATCGATAAATGGTTTAGCAATTGGTTCCATCATTTCGATGTTTTGTCCCCAACCATGAAGGTATACAATAGGACTAGCTTTTTTATTTCCGAAATCTTTATAATTAATTAATGTATCTTTATACTTAAACATAAAATCACCTTATTCATTTTATGATAACCTAGGTCTCTTTATAACATATATTTTAGCATATAATATAGATAAAAGCTTATTTTAAAATTTTATTGACAATTTTTATGTCAAAAAAAGTTAATTATTTAAGTTATCAAAATAAAAAGAGCTTTTTTAAGCTCTACTTGAATATTTACCGTCTATAGTTGATACAATTATTTTTTCACCTTGAGTAATGAATAATGGTACTTTTACAACATAACCATTTTCTAATGTTGCATCTTTTTGGGCATTATTAGTTGTATTACCCTTAACTGCTTCAGTAGTTTCTACTACTTCATATTCAATTTTTTCTGGTAATGTTACCCCTATTATTTCGCCTTGATAAAAATCAATTTGAACTTCAAGATTTTCTTTTAAGAATTTTTTAGTATCAGCCAATTTATCTTCAGTAATTTCAATCTGTTCATATGTTTCATTATCCATGAATACATAACCATTGCCACTATTATATAAATAAGACATTTTCTTTTTATCAACGTGGGCTTTTTCAACTTTGGCATTACTATTTATTGTTTCTTCAATAATAGTTCCAGTTTTTAAGTTACGCATTTTTACTTTCATGAAAGCAGCACCTTTACCTGGTTTTACGTGTAAGAAACTTTGAACTAAATATAATTTACCATCATAAATGATAGTCATTCCATTTTTAATATCATTAATGTTAATTAAGCCATTCATTTTTACACCCTCTTAAATTATTTTTTCTCTTTATGAACAGTTGTCTTATTACACCATTTACAAAATTTCTTAAGTTCTAGTTTTTCAGTAGTATTTTTTTTGTTTTTATTTGTAACATAATTTTCATGTTTACATTCTGTACAAACTAGAGTAATATTTGGTCTATTTTCATTTTTTGCCATGATAATACTGCCCTCCTTTTTTAATCCGTTCCTATTGTATCATATATTTTTTATTTTTCAAATAGTATTTTTAGAAGTTTGCCTTAAAATAGGTAAATTATTTATGAATTTAATGATGTAAAGACTAGTTTACTAACTTCTTTAGAAATATAACGATTAATAGGAGCTATATAGTTATCATAATCATTATTATATGAAATATTAGGACTTATTACAACTATACAATATTGGGGATTATCATAAGGAGCAAACATAGCATATGTTTGGTTTATAGTAATAATATCTTTATTATAAACGACTTCTGAGGTACCTGTTTTACCTGCTGGTTTATATAAAGTATCAGTATATCCTCTTCCTGTACCAGAATATAATACTTCTTTAAATCCTTCTTTAATACGATTAAAATTACTATTTTTGACAATATTCAATAAATTAGGTTGGTATTCATATATTATTTTATCTTTGTTTTTTACTTCTTTTAAGTAATGAAGAGAATATCTTTTACCATTTGTTGCAATGGTATTAATATAATTTAATAATTGTAATGGTGTATAGGTATCATACTGACCTATACTTAAATTTAAAAGTAAGTCTGGGGCGATAGTTTTGCCTTTTATACCAAGAGATTCGTTTTCTAAATCGATGCCAGTTTTAGATCCTAGACCGAATTCAGCAAAGGTATCTCGATAAGTATTAAAATCTTTTTCTTCAACTTCTAACTTCATATTATATTTATATTTATTACCTGTAAGTTTAATAGCAGTTAAGAATTGATAATAATTACTTGATGTCTTTAGAGCAGTAATATCATCGATATATCCTAATCTTTTATAGGAGCATTTAGTTGGTACTTGGTATAGTTTTATACATGAGTCATTTATTTTAGTTCCGATATCAATTAAATTATTTTGATAGCCAACAGTATGAGATGCTCCTTTTATAACGGACCCCATCGTAAAAGAGGAAGTTAAAATATTAGTTGTAATATCATGAAAGTCATCTTTTACTTTCATAAGACCTGTACTAGCTATTATTTCTCCCGTATTAGGGTTACTTACTAAAACGTAGCTACTATTATAATATTTAGTATTTTTTAAGTTTGAAGCTTTGTTTAAATTCTTTTTTAGGATTTCATTTATTTGTAATTGAAGTTCTATATCAATACTAAGGTATATATCATTACCCGGTTTAGAATTAGATATTAAAGTTAAAGAATTATCTTCATTTACTAAGTATTTGGCTTTTTCTCCTCTTAAATAATCATCATATTGTTTTTCTAAGTAACTAAGACCTACTGTATCATTTAGTGAATATCCTTTAGCTAAATAGTATTCTTTATTTTCTTTTGTTATATTACCAGTACGTCCTAATATATCGCTTAAAGTATCATATAAATATATTCTTTTAGTAGTATATTCACAAGTTAAACCACTTATATTGGAGATATTTATTTTAGCACATATTTCATCAGAAACATCTTTAGCTATTATTTTACTATCATATATATAACCTTTATTAAGTAGATAATAAAGATGTATTTCTTGTTGCTCTTTATTTGTATAGTTTAGTAGTGGTTCGATTCTTGCTAATTTTATCTCCTCTACTTCTGCTTGACTTATTTTTCGATTATTATATAATTCTTGTTCTTTTTCTGTTAGGAGACTATCTGTTTCATTAAAAGTAAGATAATATTTCTTTTGTTCATCAATACTTGCCTTTTTTATATTAGGAATTATTGTATTTAAAAGATGAGCTATTTTTTTAGTATCTATATTTTTTAATTTATGAAAAACTATAGTATTTGTTCCAATGTTATCTACTAGAACTTTTCCATTACGATCGAGGATTCGACCTCGAGGAGCATTTAATCCATATACGATCTTATTGGTTGCATTTAGATATTCTTCATAATAATAATCATGTTTGTAATAAGCAATATATAAATAACGAGATATAATAAGTAAATATATTATCGTAATTAGGCAATAATAAATTTTTTTCATAATATCACCCATTATTAGTATTAAAAATAAAAAGCAATTCATACAATATTTATAGGTGATGTCATGTATATTTTAATTGAAAGATATATAAACAATTTAACTATTAATGATTTAAATTATTTAGCTTTAAATAATAATATTAATTTAAGTAATGATGAACTTAATTTTTCTTTTGCTTTTATTAAAAAAAATTGGAAAACTATTTTAGGTAATCATGGAGTTTTTGATATTGAAAAGTATCGTAGTCATTATACAGTAGAGAATTTTGAAAAGATTAAGCAATTATATAAAGAACTAAAAATTAAATATAGTAATTATCTATAGAAAAAACGAGTTTTTATAACTCGTTTATTCGTATATTAATTTATTGTATTCGTCTAATTTACCAAGGACAAAATCTTCTTTTTCGTTATAAAAATATTTATTAGATGTTTTATAACCTACTATTTCATTATCTTTTAAGATAGTATAATATTTCTTTTTATTAATTATCTTTGCATAATAGAAATATTCATTGTATCTTCCACGATAATAAAAGATATTATCTTTTACATTATATATATAGTAATCATTATTATATTGTTTAATATATATATAATCACTTATTGGTAAATAGCTATTATTCTTTAATAAATTTTTACTATTTTGGTTAATTTGATAAAGATTGGGTTTATAAGAATTTAAGATTTTACTATTTGAATAGACTTTTTTTAGTTTTAATTTTATTTCTTCATTATAGTATTCATTAGTATAATCTCTATAACTTATACTTAAATATAAATTATTTTTTATTTGTTTTCGATCCAATTCTTTTTGAACATGAATTTTATTAAAATCATCAGTTTCTGCTATAATCTTTTTTTTGTTACCATCTAAATAGTATAAACTAACTTTGTAAGAAGGTTGATAAGGTAAAGAAAGGTTTTCTAGAAATGATAAATCAATTATATATTCTTTATCGATTTTTAAAATTGTACTATCATAAAGGACAAAATCTTCACTATCAAGTGTTACTGTGTAGTAATTAACCTTATTATAATTAAAGATGAAATATATAAAAAGAATGATAAGGAATATTAGAGGAATAATAATCAAGTATTTAAAGTATCTTTTTTCTTTTGGCTCATTGAATAAGGAAATATCTAAAATTTTTTCTAGTTTTTTTAATATTTCATAATCAGGAATATTTTTACCTGTTTCCCAATTAGATATTGCTTTATCAGATACATTTATTAAGGCACTTAGCTCTTGTTGAGTCATTTTTTTACTTTTTCGGGCACTAGTTATTAGCTCGGCAAAATCTTTTTTAAGCTCCATATTATTCCTCTTTTCGTGCCTTTATTATAGCATGGATTATTTAGTTAATTAAACTTTTTTAACAAATAAAA